>JAAYEN010000039.1 GCA_012728775.1 Tissierellia bacterium | reverse complement strand
GATTTTAATTTAGGAAAAGTTATTACTAAATTAAAAGAAAAGGGTGGAAGTGCACTTATTACTGCAGATCACGGTAATTGTGAATTGATGTTAACAGATGATGGACAACCAATAACTAGCCATTCCACAAGCCCTGTACCATTGATATTATTTAATTATGAAAATAACGTAGGTTTAAAATCAGGTGGTAGACTTTGTGACTTATCGCCAACACTGTTAGATATGATGGATATTGAACAACCTGAAGAAATGACAGGAAATAGTTTATTAGAAAGGATGATTTAAAATGAGCAGTATTATACAAATATATGGTAGAGAGGTACTAGATTCTAGAGGAAATCCCACAGTTGAAGTTGAAGTTTTAACTGAAGATGGTGGATTTGGTAGAGCTATAGTACCATCTGGAGCATCTACAGGTGCTCACGAAGCAGTAGAATTAAGAGATGAAGATAAAAGTAGATTTCTTGGTAAAGGAGTAGAAAAAGCTGTAGATAATGTTAATGACATTATTGCTCCAGAAATAATAGGATTTGAAGTTACTGAACAAGTAGCAATCGATATGACCATGATTGAGTTAGATGGAACACCTAATAAAGGAAAATTAGGAGCTAATGCAATCTTAGGAGTATCCATGGCGGTTGCTAGAGCTGCAGCTGATGAGCTAGATTTACCTATCTATACCTATTTAGGTGGAGTAAATGCTAAAACACTTCCTGTTCCTATGATGAATATTTTAAATGGTGGAGAACACGCTGATAATAACGTGGACATCCAAGAATTTATGGTAATGCCAGTTGGAGCTCCAAGTTTTAAAGAAGGATTTAGAGTATGTGCAGAAATTTTCCATAATTTAAAATCTGTTTTACAAGAAAAAGGACTTAACACTTCAGTAGGAGATGAGGGTGGTTTTGCACCAAATCTAAGTTCCAATGAAGAAGCACTAGCTACAATTGTAGAAGCAATTAAAAAAGCTGGTTATGAACCAGGAAAAGAAGTTAGAATTGCACTAGATGTAGCAGCCACAGAACTTTACGATGAAGAAACTAAAATTTATAGTATTCCGGGAGAGGGAAGAACTCTTACTTCTGAAGAGATGGTCGATTGGTATACAGAATTAGTTGAAAAATATCCTATCATATCTATTGAAGATGGTTTGGCAGAGGACGATTGGGACGGTTGGAAGCTAATGACTGAAAAACTTGGCGAAAAAATTCAAATTGTTGGGGATGACCTTTTTGTAACTAATACAGAAAGATTGAGAGAAGGCATCCAAAAAGGAATTGCAAATTCAATTTTAGTTAAACTAAATCAAATAGGTACTATAACTGAAACTTTAGATGCAATTGAACTTGCGAAAACTCATGGATATACTGCTGTAATATCCCATAGATCTGGTGAAACAGAAGATACTACAATAGCTGATCTTGCGGTAGCTACAAATGCGGGACAAATTAAGACAGGTGCTCCTTCAAGAACGGATAGAGTTGCGAAGTACAATCAACTATTAAGAATAGAAGATGAATTATACAGTACTTCAAAATTTTTAGGTATTGAAACATTTTATAATTTAAAATAATTATTGATCCCCTTAAAGGCACTAAACTTCTTTAAGGGGATTAACTATTGGCATTTTTCATTGAAATTTAACAATTAAAATGTTATAATGAATGTATTCATGAAAATGTTTTCATGAAAAGATCAATCTTTGGAGGAGGTATTTCTATGATTAGAAATAAAAAAATAGCACTAATTTTAGTTGCTATGATGTTAGTTAGCGTATTTGTTGCATGTAATCAAGGTGGAGGAACTCAAGAAGCAGAAAAACCTGCAGAAGGCACTACTGAAACAGCTCCAGCTCCATCAGGAGATGGCGGATTTATTTCAATAGCAACTGGTGGAACAGGTGGTACATACTATCCACTTGGTGGCGCAATGGCAACAATTTTAAATGGATCTGATATGGGCGTTCAAGCAACTGCTCAAGCTACTGGTGCTTCAGTTGAAAACGTTGAACTTATCCACGTAGGAGATGCGGAAGTAGCATTTGTACAAAATGACATTGCTTATTATGCATATAATGGTATTGAATTATTTGATGGAAATCCTTATGAAGATATTGCAGGATTAGCTACTCTTTATCCTGAAGTAGTACAAATTATTGCTGCTGCTGGTTCTGGAATTGAGTCAGTTGAAGATATGGCAGGAAAAAGAATTGCTGTTGGTGCTCCAGGATCCGGTACAGAAGTTAATGCTAGACAAGTTCTAGAAATTCACGGATTAACCTATGAAGATTTAGCATTAGCTGATTATCTATCATTTACTGAAGCAACAGATCAAATTAAAAACAATCAAATTGACGCTGCTTTTGTAGTAGCTGCTGTTCCATCTTCAGCTGTAACAGAACTTGCAACTACTCATGATATCACTTTAGTTCCAATTGCAGAAGAAAAAGCAAATGAACTAATTGCAAAATATCCTTACTACACATTTTTAGATATCGCAACTGAAGAATACAGGGGCTTCGATGAGCCAGTAAAAGGTGTAGCGGTACAAGCTATGTTAATAGTAAATAGTAATATGGATGAAGAATTAGCATATAATGTTACAAAAAATATATTTACAAACTTAGATGCAGTGGGAGAATCACATGCAAGAGGAAAAGATATTACAATTGAGACAGCACTAGATGGTATGCCAATTGAACTACACCCAGGTGCACAAAGATTCTTTGACGAACAGTAAATACAAAACTAAAAAGGAAGGTAAATCTTACCTTCCTTATATCTTAGTTCTTATTATTTTTATTAATATTATATTATATTTTATATGGCCGACGACAGTTCTGGTGGCAGAGCATTATCCAGATAACAATATTTTGTATTACTTCAAGGTAAATAGGAATTCTCAAATAGGTATTATTTATACTCATTCAGTTGAAAAAACTGAAACAAGCGAATGGTACAAAATTGAAGGTGACAAGCTCGTTTTAATGGAACAAAGATTCAAATCCCAAGGGGCTGGTTTACCTTCAGATTCAATTTATAAGTTTGAAAAAAACAAAGATGGTTATAGATTGTATGATATTAATTTAGAAATGGAAAATGTAATATATAGAACCGGACAAATTATTGCAAATCACCAAATAAACATTGATGGTAAAATTAAAGAATTTATAACATTTTCAAAACCTGGTGATGCAGTAATTTTTCATGTTAAGAATATTTCAAGTTACGAATTTTATAGATGGGGGTGTTTTAATGACACTAGATAAGGACAAAAGGGATCCTATAAATAAAGAATTAGACGACAAGATCATCATAGAAGAAGATATTATTGGGGAAGAAGATCTTGAAGTCGTCATAAGTGAAGAAGAAACTTCTGACATTATCGATGATAAAGTAGTAGTAATCGATGATAAAGTAGTATCTGAAGAAGATATTGAAATAATTGGAATTACTGATGATATCTCTATAGAAGATGTAGATGAACTAATGGAAAAGTACGACTTGGATACATCCAAACTGAGAAAGCTATCTGGTAATGTGGCTATATTTGTATCAATTGTCGCTATAATAATGAGTGCTTTTCATTTGTGGACAGCATGGCAAGGTACATTGCTTGCTATGAAGCAAAGATCTTTACATATGATTTTAGCTTTTACAATTGGTTTTTTATTATATCCTGCACATTCTAAGGAAGACAAAACAAAAGTTAATTTATTGGACTGGGTATTCGTAGCACTTTCTATAGTAGTTTGGGGCTATATATTCTTTAACGTGGAAGCAATTGCGTTGAAGGGTGGTAGAATGAGCCAACAAGATATGATTTTAGGAGCTATTGCTATTCTTATTACACTAGAAGTAACAAGGAGAGTTGTTGGTCCTGAGTTACCTATTGTAACGATTGTATTTTTACTATATGCGTATTTTGGAAGATATATGCCTGGAATTTTAGCCCATAGAGGATTTGGAATTCAGCGTATAGTATCTCATATGTATATGACAACAGAAGGAATTATGGGTACTCCACTAGGGGTTTCTGCAACATTTGTATTTATGTTTATTTTATTTGGTTCGTTTTTAGAAAAAACTGGTGTTGGTAAGTTCTTTATAGACTTTGCTTATGCAATTACTGGTAGTAGTAGATCTGGGCCAGCGATGACTTCAGTAGTTTCTTCTGGATTAATGGGTTCTATTTCTGGATCGTCTGTAGCAAACACTGTTACAACTGGAGCATTTACAATTCCATTGATGAAGAGAACTGGATATTCATCTACTTATGCTGGAGCAGTTGAAGCAACTGCATCTACCGGAGGACAAATAATGCCACCAGTAATGGGTGCTGCAGCATTTATAATGGCTGATTTCACGGGATTCCCATATATCAATATAGTAAAAGCTGCTGTAATCCCTGCAATGTTATATTATTTTGCAGTAGGAACAATGGTTCATCTTGAAGCATGTAAATTAGGAATTAGAGGAGTTCCAAAAGAACAACTACCTAAAATGGGTCCTATTTTTAGAGAACAAGGTTATTTAGTAATTCCACTAGTAATAATTATTTATATGCTAATTGCACAATATACACCTATGAGAGCAGCATTTATAGGTATTGTATCTGCAGTTGTCATAGCATTGATAGCAAGTTTTGTCAAAAAAGATAATTCATTTACTTGGAAAACTATCTTATCTGCAATGGATTCTGGAGCAAAGGCAGCAATTGGAGTTGCTTGTGCTTGTGCTTGTGCTGGAATGATAGTTGGAGTAGTAACACTTACAGGATTTGGACTTAGAATAGCAGAAGTTATAGTACAAGTAGCAAGAGGACAATTAATTCCAACATTATTTTTAACTATGATAACTTCTATAATATTAGGAATGGGACTTCCTACAACTGCTAAATACATCGTATTAGCAACTATGGCAGTACCTGCCCTTACAAAATTAGGCGTTAATTTAATGAGTGCTCATTTATTTATTCTATACTTTGGTGTTGTAGCAGACGTTACACCTCCAGTTGCATTAGCAGCATATGCTGGAGCAGGTATAGCTGGAGCCAATTCGATGAAGACAGGAGTGCAGGCCTTTAAACTGGCCCTCGGTGCCTTTATCATACCTTATATTTTTGTATTAAATCCTCACTTGCTGATGATTGACAGTGTGGCCGGAACTACAATTAATTGGATCCCATTTTATCAAGCTATTCCAAATATAGTTTCTGCAGTTATTGGAACTGTCGGACTTGCAGCTTTTGTTGAAGGATATTTCTTTGATAAAACTAATATTATTGAAAGAATTCTATTATTAGCTGGTGCATTAGGTTTGTTAGTGCCAGGTACAATTACAGATATTTCTGGTCTAATAATATTGATAGTTATAGCAGTAATTCAAAGAAATAGAAAAAAAGCTAGAGTTGAAGCATAGTAACAAGATTTTTACTAAGAGTAGGAAGATTTTTCCTACTCTTATTTGTATGTTATTATGATTAAAATATTTGCTTCTAAAGTGGTTTTATTCATTTTATTACAATGGATTAATTATTTTAAGATTTTTATGTAAAATGCGGGATGAAAATATATTATAAATTATAAAAGAAATATTAAATATGAATCAATTTTTAAAAGGCTAAATCAATAAACTTTTATTAATTTAACCTTTTTTTATTAACTATATTTGCTATAATAAATGTAATGGGGGATGAAAATTAGGAGGAAATAATGACGTTTGAATTTAATATGATACAAACAGCTGGGCTTGCAATTGTTTGGCTACTTGTTGGTAAACTATTGAGGGCACGAATTAAATTTTTTAGAGATTTTGCTATTCCTGCTCCAGTAATTGGAGGTTTTTTATTTGCAATTATCAATTTAGTGCTTAGAATAAACAATATTATGGTAATAGAATTTGATGAAACTCTTCGTTCTTTTTTCATGATAATATTTTTTACAAGCATTGGCTACAATGCTAGTATAAAAACTTTAAAAGCAGGAGGACCTTTGGTCATTAAGTTTTTATTAATAGCAACTATATTGTGTGTTTTGCAAAATGTTGTTGCAATTTCATTATCAGGTATAGCTGGAGTTTCACCTAGACTTGCACTTATGACAGGATCCACTCCTATGACTGGAGGACATGGGACTGCAGCGGGTATCGCTCCACTTATTGAGGACGCGGGTATAGCAGGTGCAGAGTCTGTGGCAGTTTCTGCCGCAACATTTGGACTAGTTGCAGGTTCGTTACTAGGTGGACCTATTGCAAATTTTTTAATCAAAAGAAACAATTTAGTTGAAAAAAAAGCACAAGAATCTTTAGAAGAAGCTTATGACGAAAGTATACTAGAGGAAGTAGTCGAGCCTTTAGATGGGGATAAAATGAATATGGCGTTTTTTGTATTACTTATTGCAATGTTTTTAGGGTCATACATTTCGGATTTTCTGAATGCTCAAGTTGCACGAATTACAGATTTAGCATCTTTTCCAGCATATATAGGACCTATGCTTCTTGCAATATTAGCTAGATATATTTCTGATAAAGGTACAAATTTCGTACCAGTTAAAGAAGTTGAAATAGCTGGATCTATTGGCTTAAATATTTTCTTAGCTATGGCATTAATGACTATGAGACTTTGGGATTTAGCAGATTTAATAGGCTCTATGTTGATATTATTATCTGCACAAGTAATATTGGCTGGATTATTTGTAATATTTATAACATATAGATTTATGGGAAATAATTATGACTCAGCTGTATTAGCAGCAGGACATATGGGATTTAGTATGGGGGCTACTCCTAATGGCGTTGCAAATATGGAATCAGTATGTGATAAATATGTTTATTCAAAAATGGCATTTTTTGTACTTCCAATTGTAGGTGGTATGTTTATAGACTTTGCCAATGTATTAGTAATAATAGGATTTTTAGCAGTTGTATAAATAATAAGAAGAAATCAAAAAAGAGACGTAACGTCTCTTTTTAAATTGCTTTATTCTGCACTATAAGGTAATAATGCAACTTGTCTTGCTCTTTTTATTGCAATTGTTACTTCTCTTTGATGTTTAGCACAAGTTCCAGTGACTCTTCTTGGTAATATTTTACCTCTATCTGAAACAAGTTTTTTCAGTTGATCTACATTTTTGTAATCAATAACACTGTTTTTATCTGCACAAAAAGCACAAACTCTTCTTCTGGGTCTAAATCTTCTTCCCATTATTTCCTCCTATTCCTTAAAATGGAATATCTTCATTATCAATGGTATAGAATCCCTCTATATCGTCTAAGCTACTATCATCTGTTGAACTAGTGTAGTTATTTTGATTAGGCATTGAATCTGAATCATAATAGCCACCACCACGACCTGATCTATTATTATCATCCCATTCTAGGAATTGAACTCTATTAGCTACTACTTCTGTAGTATATCTTCTAGTTCCGTCTTTGGCTTCATAACTACCAGTTTGAATTCTTCCTTCAACAGCTACTAATCGTCCCTTAGAAACGTAGTTGGATACATTTTCTGCTTGTTTTCCCCAAACAGTTATATTGATAAAATCAGCAGTTGGCTGATTTCTAGATTCCATTTCAGCTTTTTTTTCTCTTGACAGTTGTCTGTCTACAGCCAGAGTAAATCTAGTTACAGCAGTGTTATTGCCACTAGGTAAATATCTCAACTCTGGATCTCGCGTTAATCTTCCAATTAGAACGACATTATTCATAATATATTCTCCTCATTCTACTTATCAAGATTAATAACCATATGTCTTAGTATACTCTCTTGAATTTTCGCTATTCTGCTGAATTCCTTAACTGTGTCTGCATCTGTTTGAAATTTAAACAAATAGTAGAAACCGTGATTATGGTATTCGATTTCGTATGCGAATTTTCTATCCCCCCACTCCTCGATTTCTTCGATGGAGCCATTTGATTCAATAATGCCTTTTAATCTTTCTACAGCATTAACTCTTATATCTTCTTCAATATCGGGATAAAAAATTACGATTGATTCATAATTTTTCATTTGTCACCTCCTTGT
Source organism: Tissierellia bacterium (assembly GCA_012728775.1). The sequence goes on along the minus strand of JAAYEN010000039.1, from coordinate 29,748 downwards.
GGACTAATGGCCCTAATGGGCAAGGAATTATTCCAAGTAAAAATTATATCAAAATATTTAACAAAATACAAATATAATTTTTATTGGAATTTTCTAATACATTATACATGAATTTGGGTATTAATACAAATATATCAAGGGAAATCTAACTTAAAATATGATATAATATTATTGGTGATATGATGTTAAGTTACAAAATTAAAGGAATTGATACATTTATTAATATAGAAGATACATATTATGGTGGTAGTCAGAATATTATTGATGAAACATCTAGTTTAGGAGGATTTTCAAAGTCTGAATCCTCTGGTTTTTTTAGTTTAACTGATATTCTGATTTATGAACTTAATAAGTATTCAAATTCTCTAGGAACAATTGGGAAAAACAATCTAACTTTGGAGGAATATAGTAATTTATTGAGAAATTACATAGACTCACAGGCCTATAGATTTTTAGGATTTATTAGTGTAAATGCTATAGAAAAATTTATTGAAAGATTTTCAGTTATTAGAAGAATCAAATTACAAACATACGTCAATAGAAATCTGGTTTCATTAGCAATTTTTAAAAAATTTATTATTGATGCTCTTTTGAAAGATCACCCAATTATTTTACAAATTGGAAAAAACCGTAATAAGGATTATCCTAAATATTCAATTATAGTAGGTATAGAGGATGAGTCTTTGATACTATCTATGAATGGGGAGAAGAGAGTATTAAACATAAATAATATTTTTGATTATAATGACATAGAGTTAGGTTTGCTATATATGGAAGTGCTAAATGTAAAAATAGACGGAAATGATGAGGAGGAAATTAAGATGGATTACATGGTGAAGTTTGAAGAATGGTTAAATTCAGAATACATCGACGACAAGACGAAAGAAGAACTAAAAGCACTTGTTGATGAAGAGGAAATAGAAGATCGTTTTTATCAAGATTTAGAATTTGGCACTGCTGGTCTTAGAGGCAAAATAGGTGCTGGAACTAACAGAATGAACAATTATACTGTAGGACTTAGTACTCAAGCATTAGCTCAAGTAATTTCAAGCTATGGACAAGAGTCTATGGATAAAGGCGTTGCCATTGCTTATGATGTCAGAAATTTCTCTAAAGAATTTTCACAAGTAGCTTCTGCTATACTTGCAGCAAATGGTATCAAAGTTTATCTTTTTGAAGATATTAGACCTACTCCTATGCTAAGCTATGCGGTAAGGAAACTGAAAACTCAATCAGGTATTGTAATTACTGCTTCTCACAATCCTAAGGAATATAACGGCTATAAAGTTTATTGGGAAGAGGGTTCTCAAATTTTAGATGAACATGCAGACCAAATACTTGATGCATTGAACAATCTCGACTTTAGTGATATTAATTGGGGAAATTATGAAACTAGTGTTCAAAAAGGTGAAATTGAAATTCTAGGGGAAGAACTTGATAACGAGTATTATAAAGAAGTTTTAAATATGTCCATAAGAGAAGATATCGATAAAGGAGTAAGTATTGTTTATTCGCCTTTGAATGGAACTGGATATATTCCTGTAACTACTATATTGGAAAAAAGAGGATTTAATAACGTCCATGTCGTAGAAGAACAAAGGCTTCCTGATGGAGATTTTAGCACAGTGGGCTATCCAAATCCAGAAGATGTAAAAGCTTTTGAATTTGCTAAAAAACTTGCAAAAGAAGTGGACGGAGATGTAATTATCGCCACTGATCCAGATTGTGATAGGGTTGCCATGATGGGCAAGGACTTTGAAGGTGAATATTTTGCATTTAATGGTAACCAAACTGGAGTATTGCTTATAAATTATATTTTAAATGGACTTGCAGAAAAAGGAGAAATCCCAGAAAATGGAGCAATTGTTAAAAGCTTAGTTACAGGTGAAATGGCTAAACCAATATGTGAGAAATTTGGAGTCTCTTTATTCAATACTCTTACAGGATTTAAAAATATATGTTCTCTTCCTAATGAATGGGATAATACAGGAGAATATAAATTCATTTTTGGATATGAAGAAAGCATTGGATACACTTATGGGGATTATGTAAGAGATAAAGATGCTGTGGTTTCTTCTATGATGATTGCTGAAATGGCAGGATATTATAAGTCAATTGGCAAAACTCTTTATGAAGTCCTTTATGAATTGTACGAAGAATATGGATATTACAAAGAAAGATTGATATCCTTAACTTTAGAAGGAGTAGAAGGACAAGCGCGCATAAAGAGAATGATGGATTCTATTAGAGAAGAACCTGTGAAAACCATTGGATCAATGGAGTTGGAAAAAGTTACCGATTATTTAACTGATGATCCTATAATAGGTGTTTCCAATGTACTAAAATATGAATTAAATGACGGTTCTTGGTATGTAGTTAGACCTTCAGGAACGGAGCCTAAGATAAAGCTTTATATCTATGCAAAAGATAAATCAGAAGAAAAGTCTCAAGAGAAAATAAAAGAAATAGAAGAGACAATATTAGAAAGAATGAATTCAGTAGAATAAAATTGTGGCAAGGTAACTTGCCACAATATTTTTAAATATTTTGGGAGGGATATTTTTGATTGACGATAGTAGACCAGATTATAGGCTTGATACCATAAAGATTACATTACCAGTTTTTTTAGAATTATTAATAAGTAGCTTATTTGGAATGGTAGATATGATGATGGTAGGTAATAGTGGAACATCTAGTATTACTACACCATCCATTGCAGCCATTGGAATAACCAACCAAATGATGTTTATTGGGATATCATTAGTCCAAGCATTAGCTACTGGAGGCACTACTATGATAGCTAGATATACTGGTGCTAAGGAAAATGAAAAAATTTCTCCAGTTTTAAAACATCTATTAATAATATCGTTTATTATACTTGTCGTTCCATTTATTCTTGTTACACAAATCAATGGAACTGGGGTTATGAGGCTTATTGGAGCGCAAGAAGATGCTATTTCTATAGGTGCAAATTATTTTAAAATAGTAACAATAGGTTTTATTTTTCAGGCCTTTAATCTGACTGTATTTTCGGCTATGAGAGGGACTGGAGATACAAAAAATCCTATGAAGATCAATTTGTCAGTGAATTTGCTCAATGTAATTGGAAATTATATATTAATATTTGGGAAGTTTGGCTTACCTAGATTAGGAGTTACTGGAGCGGGAATTTCTACTACTATTTCTCAAATAGTTGCATCTTTAGCAATAATTATTTATTTAATAAATGGAGAACACGATCTAAAATTAAAACTGAAAGAAAAATTTAAAATAGATAGCGGAATAATAAAAAATTTAGTAAATATCGGTGGGCCAGCAGCATTAGAACAAGTCATTTTTAGAGTAGGGATTTTGGTGTTTGTAAGAATAGTCTCTCAATTAGGAACAGTTGTATATGCAACACATCAAATAGGATTAAATATACTATCCTTATCTTATTCTCCTGGTCAAGCATTTGGTATAGCTACTACTACTTTAGTGGGAAAAAGCCTTGGTGAACGAAGGATAGATAAAGCAGAAGCATATATTAAAGAATCTAATACTTTATCCTTAATAGTATCTGGAGTATTATTTTTAGTATTTTTCTTTTTTGGAACCAAATTAGCAGGATTATATACAGATGATACAAATATTATCGCACAATCTGATAGTATTTTGAAGTTAATGGCATTTATTCAGCCGTTTCAAGCAGTTACTTTTGTATTATCAGGAGGGCTAAGAGGAGCCGGTGATACTATCTCAACTTTAGTAGTAACCTTAGTTAGTGCAGTAATAGTAAGACTTTTAGCAGCATATATTTTAGTTAATACATTACAAATGGGTCTTATGGGAGCTTGGATTGCAATGTTTATAGATCAAATAACAAGATTTTTTGGAATAACTTGGAGATATAAAACAGACAATTGGAAATATATAAAGTTACATTGAGGATTGCTTTATTTAAGATAGATTATTTTGTATAATAAAAATTGATGAGGTGATTTATGAATTTAATTGTAGATATTAATCCTTTTTTGATAAAAAATTATGAAATTCCCATATTTTCAGCAGATAGACCCGTTTATGCTGAAAATATATATGAGGATATAAATGAAAATGGGATTAATGCTTTTCGTATATTAAATATGTTCGATGTGAGAAATAAAATATTTACTTTTCTGGGAGGTTCCACAGGCTCTGATTATTTAGAAATATTAAAATCAGAAGCCTTAGATTATGATGTATTTAGATTGAGAGATAAAACTGTTGAAAAATTAGAAATTCATGACAAATCGAGAAACCTCAATGTATTTACAAATACGCCAAGAATAACTAATGAAGAATTTAGGGATATTTATAGTAGGTTTTCAGATGCAATTTCTGAAAAGGAATTTATTGTTTTAACGGAATCAAATGGAGTTTCTTACGAAGAAGAAGTTTATAGCAATTTTATTAATATGGCATATAAAGCGGGTATACCCATTGGCATATCAGCAAACAAGAATAATGTTAAAAAAATAGTCGAAAATAAACCATATATTTTAGTTTTAGATAAAGAATCCCTAGAAGAATATTCTGAAACACAAGTGAATTTTAACTGGGAAATAAGTAAAGTGTGCAAAGGACTTTTGAACTCAGGAGTAGGAAAGGTTATTTACTACAATCCCAAAGGAAATCTTCAGATGTTTACCAAAACCCACGTTTACACTACCAATGGTGAGGAAAGCTTTTATAATCCAAATTATAAAGATAGAATACTATCTGGTTATGTAGCAGCTTTAAATAAAAACTACGAAGAAGAAATGAGATTATCTATAGCTCTGGCTGTAACTGGAATTGAACTTAAAAGAGAAACATTAAAAAGAGATGCATCTCAAGTTAAAAATCTGATGAAAAATATTATAGTTGAGAAAGTAAATGCATAATGGCAAATATAAAATTCTTCATTTAGGGGATATTCATTTAGGTAGAGAATTTAGTTTAGAAGGAGCAATAGGAAAAGATTTTTCATTAAGAAGAGAAGAGCTTTGGAAGACCTTTGAACTTGCATTAGAATATGCAAAAAATGAAGATATAAAGTTAGTACTATTGCCTGGGGATATATATGAAAATAGTAGTATGAGTTTATCTAATTTAGACAGACTTAACTATTTATTTACAAAATATAATGACATATATTTTGTAATATCTTTAGGAAATCATGATCATATAAGTGCTAAATCTGCATATTTAGCTTCTAATTCACCAAAAAACGTTCATATTTTTGGTGAATCTTTTGAATATGTAGAAATTGAAAATAAAGTTAGAGTTTATGGATTTAGTTGGGCTAAAGTAGAATATGATTATCTAGAACTTCCTGAAGTAATACTAGATAATAGTTTTATCAATATTTTGTCTATTCACGGAACAAATGCTCAATCAAATAATTATTTGCCACTGGATATTCCAAAACTGGAGAGTTGGGGTTTTGATTATATAGCTTTGGGACATATTCACAAGCCTGGAAAGGTAGGAAATAGAACTTATTATTCTGGCTCAATCGAACCTTTAAGTTTCTCTGATTTGGGGGAACGGGGCGGCTACTTAATTGATTTTACTGATGGAAATTGTATAGTAAGTTTTTTAAACTTTGGAAGCAGGCAATATGAAATTATAGATATTGATGTTACGGGAATTGGGACCAATACTGAATTGTATAATCACTTAGATAAACTCATAGAAAAAACAAATGAAAAAAACTTTCTAAGAATTAATTTTTTTGGTAAGCATGCTGATTTGGATTTAAAACAAGTAAAAAACATACTAGGGAAAAAATTCTTTTATTTAGAAATAGTTGATTTAACGACTAACATTATCGACATAAATACATTACTTTATGAAAATAAAAATAACCTACTAGGCAAATACTTAACTTATGTATTGGAGAACTATTCTGGTAAAGAACAAGAAAAACTTATAGATATAGGGATTGAAGTTTTTCCTTGGAGGGAATAATTTGAAGCTTAAAGAAATTAATTTAGTTTCTTATGGGAAATTAAAAGATAAAAAAATTGAATTAAATGATAATTTAAATATAATTTATGGTTCTAATGAAAGTGGAAAATCAACTATCAGGTCTTTTGTATTTAATATGTTTTTTGGAGGTACAGTACCAGGAAGTAAAAGGACAATATACTCCAAAGATTACGAAAAGAATATTCCTTGGAGAAGCAACATATATGAGGGAAGTATGATAGTAGAATATGATAATTCTTTTTATTATTTTTATAGAAATTTCATGAAATCTAAAGAGAGTTTAACTATACACAATTTAAGTAATGGAGAAGACGGCAAGCCTGTTTTTTTAGTAGATTCGTCAAAAAAGGTCGAGTCATTAGACGAAAACTTTTTTGGAATTCAAGAGTCTACAATTAGAGATTTATTTATTATTAGTGATGAATTAATTATGGAGGAAAATTTATCTTTTGATCTCAAAGACAGAATAATAAATCATTTTAGCACTCAATCTGAAACTACTTCAATAGAAAATCTTATTTCAAAAATTGAAGAATATACTTATGGAAAAGACGAAAAAAAAGAAACAAGATCTATACTAAATAACCTGAAGTCTTTAGAAGATAATTTAAGTTATCAGTTTAATGACAATGAATATGATTCAATTTTAAGTAAGATAGAAAGTATTAATCATATTATTTCAAAAAAAGAAGAAATATTATATAAATTGGAAAAAAACTTTCAGAAATTTATAAGAAAAGATAATATAGTTTCAAATAACAAAAGTTCAAATGATTTATTAGAAATTAGTAAAATAGAAAATAAAATTGAAATATTAGAAAAAGATATTATAAAATTGTCAAATCCTACAAACGCATATGGTAAAGTTTATTTTATTGCGAGTTTAATTTTTACAGTAATGGGAATTATATTCAATAAAAAACTTATTATAGTTTTAGGAGTGGTATTATTATTGGGATTTTTTTATTCCTTTTATAAAGATTATTTATTGAAATCTAAAAAAAATGAATTGAGATTGCTTTACAATGAATTGGATTTTTATTTAAAAAAAAACAATACAGTTTTAAATGTTGATTTAAACTATTATTATGAACAAATTGAAAGTATGAGAAAAGAGATTTCAGAAAATGTAATATTAAAAGAGAAGTTACTGGAAAGAATTAGACGTTTAGATTTAGAAAAAGAAAAATTCATTTCTGTCAAAAATAAAGAAAGAGAATTAAATTCTAGACTGGAAGATTTGAATTTTAATAAAGAGATGGGAGAAGTTAGTATATCCATATTAAAAAACATTTCAAAAAGCAATTTTTTTGAAGCTTCTAGCATACTCATCGAAGACAGTAGCGAATTTATCAAAGAGATTACAAATGGAAAATATTCTAGGTTATATATAGGAGATAATGGTGAGATTACCTTGTTTGACGAAGAAATTAATCAAATAGTTAATGTAGATAGTTTAAGCCAAGGCACAATAGGTCAAGTTTATTTAGCATATAGGTTGGGCTTAATTGTAAATTCTGGAATAAATTTCCCAATATTTATCGATGATGGCTTGACTCTGTATGATGAAGATAGAAAAATTTCTAGTTTAAATTTGTTGAAGAAAATTTCTAAGGATTATCAAATAATTTTTTTTACAAGTAATAGGGATATCTTATTTAATCATAAATTAATTGAAGATACAAACTTAGTTAAGATATAGGAGAAATGATGATTTGGAGCATAGGAGACTTACACTTCGATCATACGAAATCTAAGTCTATGGACGTATTTGGAGAAAATTGGATAAATCATGAAGAGAAAATAATTGAGTCATGGAAAAACAACGTATCACCAGAGGACCTAGTATTAATACCTGGTGATATTTCTTGGGCTTTGAAACTTGAAGATAGCATTGAGGATTTAAAAAAAATTGATAATCTACCAGGGACCAAATGTTTTATAAAAGGAAACCATGATTATTGGTGGGGTACTAAAACTAAATTAGAAGCTTTGGGTTTTAAATCTATAAGATACATATATAATGATCATGTAGAATTTGGAAATTATATTATTAGCGGTACACGAGGTTGGTATTCAAGGGATTCAGAAATATTTACAGAAGATGATGAGAAAATATTTAATCGAGAGTTAAATAGATTAAAACTCTCATTAGATAGCTTTAAGGAAGATATGAAAGGCAAAAAAAGAATAGTAATGATACATTATCCACCTTTTAATTGTGCTAGAAATCCAAATGAATTTTTAGATTTAATGATTGAATATAATGTGGATACTTGTGTATATGGACACTTACATGGAGAAGGACATAATTTTGCTATAGAAGGTAATTTTTCCGGCGTAAAACTTTTATGTGTTTCTAGTGATTATTTAGGTTTTAAATTAAAATCCATTTAATTAAATTCGTTTTGAATTTGTTCAATTATAGGGTATAATTATAAGTAGAAAAAAAGAAATTGGAGGTAGAAAATATGTCAAAATATAGATATATTAAACGCTTCAATGAAGTAGGGAGAAATGATATCCCAATAGTTGGCGGAAAAGGTGCAAATTTAGGTGAAATGACCCAAATGGGGCTGGATGTCCCTCCTGGATTTTGCGTTACTAGTTCAGCTTATAACTACTTTATTGACTACACAAATTTAAATGAGACTGTAAAAGTGCTACTGGAAAGACTTGACGTAGACAACCCAGATTCTCTTACTCTTGTTAGTGAAAGGCTGCAAGCTAAGTTAAACGAAAGCAAAATTCCTGAAGATTTGGAAGCAGAGATAAGAGATGCATATAGGGCCTTCAGTAAAGCTGTAGACTTAGAAAATCCTCTTGTAGCTGTAAGATCTTCTGCTACTGCTGAAGATTTACCAGATGCATCTTTTGCTGGTCAACAAGATACTTATCTTCACATAGCTGGAGAAGATGAATTATTAAAGCATATCAGAATGTGTTGGGCTTCTTTATGGACTGCAAGAGCAATATATTACAGAGAGAAACAAAAATTTGATCACTTTGACGTAGCTTTGAGCGTAGTAGTTCAAAAAATGGTTAATAGCGAAAAAAGTGGTGTAATGTTTACTGCAAATCCAATTTCTCAAAATGTTGATGAGATGATGATCAATGCTAGTTACGGATTAGGAGAAGCTGTTGTAAGTGGTATGGTAACTCCTGATGAATACATTGTAAATAAAAAGACAAAACAAGTTGTAGAAACTACTATTTCTGATAAAAATGTTATGGTAATAAAAGCTGACGATGGCATAGGTACAAGACTTGTTCAAGTAGCAGATTATTTAGGAAATGAAGCTGTTTCTAGTGAATGTTTAAGTTCTTATGAACTGAGTACATTGATTGATTATGGTATAAAGATAGAAAATTTATATAAGAGTATTCAAGATATAGAATGGGGAATAGACGAAGATACTAAAAAACTCTATATACTACAATCCAGACCAATTACTACAATAAAAGAAGATGAGAAAGAAGAACTTATTGTATTAGTTAAAGGACTTGCGGCTTCTCCAGGAATTGGAAGAGGTAAAGTAAGAATAGTTGAAGATTTAAACAATATTAATCAAGTAGAAGACGGGGACGTATTAGTAACTGGTATGACAAATCCTGATATGGTACCTGCTATGAGAAAATGTGCAGCAGTTGTAACAGACGAAGGTGGAAGAACTTGTCATGCTGCTATAGTATCTAGAGAACTTGGAATACCTTGTATAGTTGGTGCAAAAAGTGCTACTAAAGATTTAACAGAAGGACAATTTGTAACAGTAGACTCTACTAGAGGAGTAGTTTACCAAGGAAATGTTTTAAACAAGAAAACTGATGAAGAAAAACCAGCTCAGGGAGCATCTGGACCATTTGTGATTTCAGAAGAGCTAAAAAATTATTTAGCTCCAATAACTGCAACTAAGATATATATGAACCTTGGACAACCTGATTTAATTGAAAAGCATAAGCAACTTCCTTTTGATGGAATAGGCCTTATGAGGACAGAGTTTATCTTTACAAATATGATAGGTGCCCATCCTATGTATTTGATTGAAACTGGACAACAACAATTAATGGTAGATAAATTAGTTGAAGGTATATATGCTGTAGCTTCTGCAATATATCCTAAGCAATTGACTGTTAGACTTTCTGACTTTAGAACCAATGAATATAGAGGGTTAAAGGGCGGAGAAGAAGTCGAACCTATTGAACAAAATCCTATGATTGGATGGAGAGGAGTATCTAGATATATTTCTCCAGAATACGAGGCAGGCTTTAGATTAGAATGCCAAGCAATTAAAAAGGTTCGAGAAGACCATGGGCTTAGAAATGTAGTAGTAATGCTTCCATTTGTAAGAACGCCAGCAGAACTTGTAAAAGTCAAGGAAATAATGGCAGAAGAGGGCTTAGTTCAAAGTGTGGACTTTAAACTATGGATTATGGCAGAAGTTCCTTCAGTTGTCATGATGGCAGAGGAATTTGCCCAACTAATTGACGGATTCTCAATTGGAAGTAACGATTTGACCCAATTGATAATGGGAGCCGACAGAGATTCTGAGAAAATGAATAATATGGGTTATTTTGATGAAAGAAATGAAGCTGTTAAGAGAGCTGTTAAGATCATTATCAAAGCTGCTAAAAAATATGGTAAGACAGTATCTATTTGTGGACAAGGCCCATCACAATACCCAGAATTTGCAGAATTTTTAGTACAAAATGGAATCACATCTATAAGTGTAAATCCAGATACTGTGGAATACACTAGAAATATAGTAGCTCAAGTAGAGCAAAAAATATTATTAGATAAACTTATGAAATAAAAATATTAAGTAGGCATACATCAAAAAAGACTCCATTGAGAGTCTTTTTTGGTTTACTTATTCAGTTGTTCAAGTTCATTTTTAAAAACATCAATTATATTTTCATCTTTCGAAATGTATATTACTCCTTGAAGTAACTTTTTATTTCCTCCACCTTTTAAATTATATCTATTTTTTAAATTATCCATAAGTAAGTCCATATTTATAGATGCATTACCACATGGCTTGATTAAAAACTGGACTAATTCATTATTTTGATTATATAAAATTAAAATGACATTTTCTTCTTCAAAAAACTTTGAATAGTTTGCAGTTTCAGAAAAAACAAATTCATCAAATTTTTCTATAAGCAATTTACTATCTCCAAAATTTATTATATCAGGTAATGACTTATCTTTTAATAATTGAAAAAAACTATTCTTCAATGAAATATAATTTTCTGCCAAAGAATTCTTTGATTCTATATATAAATCAAATTTTTCAATAATATTGTCGCTATTTGCAGAAAGTTTTTCGGCCAAATTATAGAAAATTTTATTCTTTTTTGAATAATCTAAAAGTGAATCTTTACCTACTAAAACTTTGACTCTAAATTTTCCATTTTGTTTATAAATTTCTGTTATTTTTATTAATCCTATTTCTCCTGTGTAATTTACATGTGTACCACCACAGGCAGAATAATCTATAGAGTCAATTTCTACAACACGTAAATTTTCTTCTACTTTTGGAATTCTTCTAAAATCAATTGTTTCTTTTTCTTCTTTTTTAGGGAAATATGATTTTACTAGAAAATTATTTTGTATTATAGCATTTGCGAGTTCTTCCACTTTTTCTGTTTCATATAACTCTAAATAATCAGTATCTAAATCAATAGTTATAAATTCATTGGAGGCATGAAAACTAAGTGTTGGAATATTAAATAATCTTTGAAAGCACGAAGAAACAATATGCTGAGCTGTATGTTGTTGCATAATTTGGAAACGATTTTCCCAATCTATATTAACCAATGCAGTACTTCCTGGAATTTTTTCGTCAGTAATATGAATAATTTTTCCATCTTTTTCTATAGATTTTTCTACGATTATTCCATTAATACTTCCTTTATCTCCTCTTTGGCCTCCAACACCATCAGGATAAAAGATAGTTTTATCTAGAATTGTATGAAATTTATCTCCAACTTTTCTATTTAGGAGTACGTTTGCTTCTATCTCGTTTAGATAAGGGTTAATCATATATAATTTATCAGTCATTTCAATCACCAAATACATTTTATCATAGAATTGTCTTCTTACAAATAAAATCTGTTATAATTATATTATTATGGAAAATAAGATCCAAAATTGTTTGATAGTTTTAATCATAAGTATATTAATATTTTTCAAATGGAATATCTATTCTTATTTAGCATTTTTAGGAATTATAGTATTTTTTGTAATGTCAACAAAGTCTAGTGACAGTAAATTTTTTCTTTTAGGCATTCTTTTATTATTACCATATATTATTATTTCTCATAATGTATATAATTATGAAATTGGACAAGAAGTAGTAATTTCTGGAGAAGTTACAAGGGCAAATGAAAGATATGAAAATTATCAGCGTATAGAAGTAACAACTAAGGATAAAGGAAAATTTTCTATAGCTACTAGAGGAGATGTAGAATTTAAAAAATATGATTTAGTATCTGGGACTATAGAAATAGAGGATGTAGGTGGTAATTATAATTTCAATCTTCTAAATCGAGAACACTACTTTTTTATAAAAAATATAAATAGTAGTGCTGTAGCTTTTGATTTGAATAAAAATGATAACCCATCACTAATCAAAAATTTAAAAAGTAAATTTATTTACGATGTTATATCAAGTGTTGATAAATATTTTTCCCTAGAAAATAGAGGTATAGTTAAGAAATTGATTTTAGCTGATGGAAATAATATTGATGATGACATTGAAGGTATATATCAAGAGGGTGGATTAGCCCATTTATTAGCAATATCTGGTTTACATATATTCATTATAATAGGTGTTTTAGAATTTTTATTTATTAAAATGGGAATTAAATACAATATCCGATTTACAATTGTCTTTTTTATTTTAACACTATACGGATTTATTCTAGATTATCCCCCATCTGTCAGTAGGGCAATGTTGATGTTTTTTATTAGAGAAATTTCATCAATTTACAAAGTAAAGATTACATCTACATCTGTTATATACATAGCTTGTATTATTTTATTGACTGTATATCCTAAGTGGTTATATGATTTAGGTTTTCAATTGAGTTTTATTTCTGTTATTGGCATTTCTATATTCTATAAAAAGTTAGGAGTAAATAAAGATAATTTGTTATTAAATTCTCTAGCTTTATATGTAAGTGTTAGTATTTTATTATTTCCACTACTAGCATATTATTTTAATAATTTTAATCCCTTTTCATTAGTGGCAAACATTTTTATGACTCCGATAATTTCTTTTGTATTAGTGGGGATATACTTGGGATTAATTATGGAAAACTTCTTTTCAATAGGAGGAATACTATTAAAAATAGTAGATTTCATTTTAGAGGGTTCAAATTTTTATTTAGAACAAATTGTTTCATTTAGTGATTTCAGACTAAAAGTTTTTTATCCAAGTATATTATTTATAATTATATATTATTTATTTATATTTATTCTATCAAATAGATCTTTATCTAAGATAGTTTATAGAAATAGGAAAATAATAGGGGTTTCAATTTCTTTAGTAATTTTGGCTTTATTAATTTCAAATAGTGGTAAGTCACTTTATTTAGGTTTTTTTGACGTAGGTCAAGGAGATAGCTCCTATATAATGTATAAAGATATTTATATTCAGATAGACACTGGTGGTTCAACTTATTCTTCTTACAATCCTGGCGAAGAAGTTACCGTTAAAGGAATAATCAAAAGAGGCATAGATAAGATTGATATTTTAATTTTAAGCCATTTTGATGAGGATCACACAGGCGGAACTGAAATGCTTTTGGATAAAAATTTAGTAAAAAATATAATAATTAATAGGAAGGAATCTGGAAATGAAACATTCGAATCAATTATAAATAGTAAGGCTAAAATCTATTATCCTATAGAAAACACTCCTCTAATCATAGATCGAGATCTTAAAATTGAATTTTTCAATGTAAAGCCAGGCGAGTATAAAGAATCCAATGATTCATCACTTGTTGTTTTAATTACATATAAAGACAAAAAAATCTTATTTACAGGAGATGCTTCATACAATATAGAAGACGAATTGGCTGAGTATATAGGATATATTGATTTATTAAAAGTATCACATCATGGTTCAGAAAGCTCCACTAGTGAAAATTTTGTATATTCTATTAGACCTAAATATAGCATAATTTCTGTAGGAAAAAACAACTCTTATGGACATCCGTCTAAAAAAGTGTTAAAAAATCTAAATAATGTTAATAGTAAAATACTAAGGACTGATTTAGAAGGGGAAATAATTTTTAAAATAGATAATAAAATATCTTATAAAACTTATAAAAATCCTCAGGGATTTGGAACTGATATGGGATTACAAATATTTTCTGTTATAATATTTATTACAACTTTAATTCAAATAAAGAAAAATGAGGAATTAGATGAAATACGGAGAATTTAGAAAATTAATTGGAAATAAAAATATTAAAGGCCCCTATCTTTTTACTGGAGAGGAAGGGCTTGTAATGGAAAAAACTATAGAATATATTGTAAATACGTTTATTAATCCATCTTTTAAAGACTTTAATTATACTCATTTAAATAGCATAAATTTGGAATTAGATTACTTTTATAGTTCCATAGAAACACTTCCTTTTATGAGCGACAAAAGAGTAGTAATTATTGATGAATTGAATGTTCTTCAAACTAAACAAAATTTAAGTGATATATTTTTCGATACGTTAAAAAATACATCTGACGAAACAATTATTATTTTTCACGATTCAGATCAAAATCTTAAAAAAAATACAAAACTCTATAAATTTTTTAAAAATATTAATAGAGTAGTGGAATTTGATAAGCTAAATAACTCTGAACTTTCAAGTTTTTTGAAAAAAGAAATATTAAAAAAAGATAAAACAATAAGTGAAGGGGATTTATCTTATTTTATAATGCTATCAGGATATCACAATAGAAAAGTAGAAGTTAATTTATACGATGTAGAAACTGAGATGGAAAAACTAATATCTTATTCTTCTAGTGAAAAAATCACAAGAGATGATATAAATAAAGTTACTGAAAAAGCAAATGACAGTGATGTTTTTAATTTACTAGAAGGACTTGCTAATAAAAATTCTATTGATTCCTTACGATACTTACATGACCTATATGACAAAAATGAATCTTTAAATAGCATACTATATATGATCCAAAGACGGTATAGACAAATGTATAAATATTTGAGTCTATATCAGGATATGAAAAACGAGCTAGACATTAAAAAGAGCATAGGAATTCCTTCAGATTATGAGTTTAAAATTGTTTCAAAAATATCTAGAGGACAAGATTTGTGCGAACTAAGGGATAATTTAGAGAAGATATTAGAGATAGATAAGAAACTTAAATCCACCTCCCAAGATCAATTGTTATTAATGGAATATTTAGTAGTTGATATTTGCACATAAAAATAATCCCCTGATTTCAGAGGATTAAATTTATTTTCCTAAAGAATTGAATTTTTTAGTTAATTGTCCAATTTTTCTAGAAGCTGTGTTTTTATGAAAAACATTTTTTGATTGTGCTTTTCTTAATTTTCTTTCGGCTAAGTTTAGATATTTTTTAGCGTTATCTAAGTCAGCTCCTTCTATTGCTTCTTCAAATTTTTTCACATAAGTTTTTATTTGAGATTTTAGGGACTTGTTTCTTAGAGCATTTCTCTTAGCGATTTCAGCTCTTTTCAATGAAGATTTAATATTTGCCATTTGAATACACCTCCATACATGTTTAAATCTTTACGTAAACTCTATTATAGTAGAACTGATGAAATAATTCAATAAATAATTGCAAATCAATTCATAATTTTTCTCTATAATCTAAAATACTTTAATAAATGTATAAATAATGGTACAATACTATTATTAGAAAGAGGTAGGTTAGATATGGATAGAGGTAACACTTCTGAAAAAGAGGTAAAGAAATCTTTTTTCAGTGAAGTAATTGGATGGATTATGGCAATAGTATTTGCTGTAATTTTAGCATTATTTATCAAAACTTTTATTTTTAATACTACAATTGTACAAGGTAGCTCCATGTATCCTACGTTAGAAAATGGAGACAAACTAATTTCACTTAAAATAACACTTTTAATAGACAATCCAGATAAAGGAGATATTGTCATTTTTGACTCACCATTAAACCCACAAGATGATTATATAAAAAGAGTAATCGCAGTCGAAGGGGATGAAGTGAGGATAGCAGATGGTTTAGTCTATGTAAATGGGAAAAAACTTGATGAATACTATATAGAAAATGGAATTAGTACTCAATTAGATAATAGCATTGACCATTGGAAAATTGGTAAGGACATGGTGTTTGTTTTAGGTGACAATAGAAATTATAGAGCTTCTACAGATTCTAGAGTATTTGGAGAAATACCTTTGGATATAGTTAAAGGAGAAGCTGTGTTTAGATATTATCCTTTAAATAAAATCGGAGTGATAGATTAACAAATGAATAATATTAGAAATTTTTCAATTATTGCACATATAGATCACGGTAAATCTACCCTCGCAGATCGTTTAATTGAGAGTACGGGAGCATATACATCTAGAGAGATGGAAGCTCAGGTTCTTGATAATATGGATTTAGAAAGGGAGAGGGGAATAACTATAAAGTTAAAAGCCGTAAGATTATATTATACCTCCTTAGACGGAGAAAAATATATTCTTAATTTAATAGATACCCCTGGGCACGTGGATTTTAATTATGAGGTTTCAAGATCCCTTGCTGCTTGTGAAGGGGCTATTTTAGTTGTAGATGCAGCTCAAGGTATAGAAGCTCAAACCCTGGCAAATGTTTATTTAGCATTAGATCAAGACTTAGAAATAATACCTGTAATTAATAAAATAGATCTGCCAAGTGCAGATGCTGATAGAGTAAAAACTGAGATAGAAGATATTATAGGACTAGATGCAGAAGATGCGCCATTGGTATCTGCTAAAACTGGCCTAAATATTGAAGATGTATTGGAAGCAATAGTTGAAAAAGTACCTGCTCCATCAGGAGACAAAGAAGCTCCACTAAAAGCTTTACTTTTTGATTCTCTTTATGATCCTTACAGAGGAGTAATTTGTTTTATTAGAGTATTTGATGGTGTTATTAAACCAGGTATGGAGATTAAGTTTATGGCAACTGAAGCCAAATTTGAAGTTGATGAAGTTGGTTATATTTCTAAAGGACAAGTACTTACTGAAAAATTAGAAGCAGGTGAGGTAGGGTTTTTTACAGCTTCTATAAAAGACGTTAAATATGCTAGGGTTGGTGATACTGTTACTGATGGAAAAAATCCCACAGATATGGCACTGCCTGGATATAAAGAAGCGACTTCTATGGTATATTGTGGAATTTACCCGGCCGAAGGTGAAGAGTTCACAATAATTAGAGATGCCCTTGAAAAACTTCAAGTAAATGACGCTGCGTTATCTTTTGAGCAGGAAACTTCACAGGCTTTAGGCTTTGGTTATAGATGTGGTTTTTTAGGGTTACTTCATATGGAAATAATTCAAGAAAGACTGGAAAGAGAATTTGATTTAAATATAATAACTACTGCTCCTTCAGTTATATATAAAATTTCTAAAACTGATGGAACAGTTTTAGAAATACAAAATCCTTCGAATTTACCTCCTTTGACAGAAATTTCAAAAATGGAAGAGCCTATTGTAGATGCTACCATTATGGCTCCATCCTCCTATGTTGGTACAATTATGGAATTATGCCAAGGTAAACGAGGGATATTTAAAAATATCGAATACTTAGATACTACAAGGGTAAGCGTACACTATGAACTTCCGCTAAATGAAGTAGTTTATGATTTTTTTGATGCATTAAAATCTAAGACTAGTGGTTATGCATCTTTGGATTATGATATTATTGGATATAGGGAAAGTAACTTAGTAAAATTAGATATATTAATTAATGGAGAAGCTGTAGATGCTCTTTCTTTAATAGTGCATAAAGATAAGGCATATGATAGAGGCAGAACAATTTGTGAAAAATTGACTGATGAAATTCCTAGGCATCAGTTTGCTATACCTATACAAGCAGCAATTGGAACTAAAATTATAGCCAGAGAAACTATCAGAGCTCTTAGAAAAGATGTTTTGTCTAAATGTTATGGCGGAGATATATCTAGAAAGAAAAAGCTGTTAGAAGCACAAAAAGAAGGAAAGAAGCGAATGAGACAAATTGGATCTGTAGAAATTCCTCAGGATGCCTTTTTAGCAGTGTTAAAATATGACGAAAACTAATTTAGGATTGTATGTTCACATTCCATTTTGTGAAAGAAAATGTAATTATTGTGACTTTAATTCGGGATGTTATTCCAAGATAACTCAAAGAAAATATTTGGACTCTCTTTTAAGTGAAATTAAATTAGAGTCCAATTTTTACAATAATTATATTGTAGATACTATTTTCATAGGAGGAGGGACTCCATCATTACTTTCTGCGGAAGAAATAACTCAAATAGTTGAATCAATTTATGAAAATTTTAATATTAGCAATGATACTGAATTTACTATAGAAGCAAATCCTAATTCCATTGATTTGGATAAATTGAAAATTTATAAGAAACTTAATATTAATAGATTAAGTATTGGTGCCCAATCTTTTATAAATAAAGAATTGGATTTATTAGGTCGAATTCATAAAGCCGACGACATTACTAAAGCGATTAGATTGGCTAAAGAGGCAGGATTTGATAATATTAATTTGGATTTAATGACTTCAATACCAAAACAAACCTTTGAGTCTTTTTCCTATTCTTTAAATAATGCTATAGCTTTGGATATTCAGCATATATCTATATATAGTTTAATAATTGAAGAGGGAACTCCCTTTGGAGAAATGCATTCAAAGGGCAAGAGCTTAAATTTAATGTCAGAAGATGAAGATAGAAAAATCTATCATTCTTTAAAAAAAATATTAAATAAATCAAAATTTAATCAATACGAAATATCAAATTATGCTAAGTTTGGATTTGAATGTAGACATAATATAAAATATTGGCAGTGTGATGATTATTTAGGCATAGGACTAGGAGCACATTCTAAAGTTCTAAATACCAGAATAGAAAACATAGACAGTATTTTAGATTATATAAATAATTTGAATAATAGAATATCATCTATAAAAAATAAATATTCCTTAAGTAAATTAGATCGTTTAAATGAAAAAATTATTATGGGTATAAGAATGAATAGAGGTCTTTGCATCAAAGATATTAATAAAGATTTTGGAATGGACTTTGAAGAAAATTATTCTTCTGAAATAAATAAAAACATTAAAAATGGTTATATAGAAATTGTAAATAATTTTATAAAACTTACTGATTTGGGATTAGATTTTTCAAATATTGTAGAATTAGATTTTTATAGATTGGAGGATTAGCATTATGTTATTTACAAGTTTTGTAAATAAAAGAAACAATTTTGAAATTAAAGAAATTTGGGACTATTTGCAAAAATTTGGTGTTGAATTTGATAACCCTGAAAGAACTGTCGTAGTTAGAGATGAAGGCAAAATTGTTGGCACAGGCTCAGTTGATGGGAAAGTTATGAAATACTTTTTTATAGATAAAGAGTATATTGGCCATGGACTTTTAGCAATGATATACAATTCTTTGCTTAATTTTCTTTTAGATAACAATAGATTGGAACATTATGTTTTTACCACTCCTAATAATGGCTATATTTTCAAAGGAATAGGACTTACTGAGGTCATGTCTACTGATAGAGTGGCTTTATTTGAAGGGGGATTTTGTTCCTACGACAAGTGGATTCAATCTATAAAAAGCAAATTAAATCCTGAAGTTAAAATTAGAGGTGCTGTCGTGGTGAATTGTAATCCTATGACACTAGGACACAAACACTTGATAGAGTATGCTAAAAGTAAAGTAGATGAATTAATTGTATTTATTGTAGAAGAAGATAAGTCCACTTTTACAACTAGGGAAAGATATTCCATTGTTAAAGATGAATATAAAAATGATGACAAGGTAATAGTAATATTAGGTGGTCCATATATCATCTCTCAAGCTACATTTCCTACATATTTTATAAAAAAAATGGATGAAACAACTGATATATATACAGAATTAGATGCTACAATTTTTTCCAAAAGAATTGCAAAGGATCTCAAAATAGATATTAGATTTGTTGGAGATGAGCCAATTGACCTTATGACAGCAAATTACAATGATAATTTAAATAAAAGTTTTGAAAAAAATGATTTATTACTTGAAAAAATTGATAGGATTAAGGATAATGGAACCTATATTAGTGCTTCAAAGGTAAGACGACTAATTGGCGAAGGAAGAGTTAAAGAAACATATGGATTGTTGCCAAAGAGCACTATTGACTTTTTAGAAAGTGATGCAGGAAAAGATAAGATTAAAGAAATAGAAGAGAAACGGAGTTAATATAACATATGAAGAAATTATTAGTGTTTTTGATTGTGATAGGACTAATATTCGGAGGAGTATATTTCTTATTATTTAGAGATGTGGAATCTGATGAAGCTTCAGTTTTATATGTAGATCAAAGACTTGTTTATGAAGGAGAATTACAACCGATAGAATCGAGTAAATTAGTCTCAGGTCAAGTCTATTTGTCATATGACTTTATTAAGGAAAAACTAGACGAAGATATACATTATGATGATGCTGAAAAAACTGTGGTAATAACATCTCCTTCTATGGTGAGAAGATATAAGCTCGATTCACTAGAAGGTACTGCAAATGACGTAGTAATTAGTTTAAGAGCGCCAATAACTGAAATTGATGGAACATTAATGCTGCCTATTGAAGCGTTTGTATATGACTATCCAATTGACGCCAAATACAATTCTGAAGAAAATATCATCACAATAGACAGAACGGATACAGAATATGCTAAAGGTAAAATTATAGTAGATAAATCTTCTTTAAGGGAAGATTCTGATATTGACTCACCAATTGTAAAAACTCTTACTAAAGACACGGAAGTATATGTATATGGTGAGACTGAAAAGTTTTATAAAGTTAGAGAAATAAATGGCCGAGCAGGTTATGTTAGAAAGAGACATTTAGAATTATCTTATCAATTTGAATCCTTTACTCGCCCGATTAAGTCTGAAGAATTAGCAAGTTTAGAAGAACGGGATAAAATTAATTTAGTATGGGATTACACATTCATTAGAACTGAAAATGGTAATGCAGTAGAAAATCTTGTAGGCGTAAATGTAATATCGCCTACTTGGTTTTCTTTAAATGAAGATTTATCTATTACTGATAGATCTAATATGGATTATATTGTTGTATCGAAAAGATATGGCTATGATGTTTGGCCAATGTTTGATAATAATTTTGAGGAGAGACTTACTGAAAATGCTTTAGCAACCAGTTCTCAAAGGCAAAAAATTATTTCTAATATGTATGAGATAGCTACAAGATTAGATTTAGACGGAATCAATATAGATTTTGAAAATATTAATGTCCATACAAGGGAAAATTTTACTCAATTTGTTAGAGAGTTATATCCTATTTTTAAGCAAAGTGACATGGTAGTTAGTGTTGATGTAACTCCTAGAATTTTTAGCGATGTAGAAAAAGAACCATATGACAGAGCTGCTCTTGCAAAGGCTGCTGATTATGTAATGCTTATGGCTTATGATCAGCATTGGGCAACTTCGCCTACAGCGGGAAGTGTTGCAGAATATAATTGGGTTGAAAATAATATGAATGTTCTATTTCGTTCTATTCCTATGGAAAAATTTATTTTGAGTATGCCTTTATATACTAGAATTTGGTTTGAAACTGATGGAAAAGTTTCATCTCAAAGTGTTTCTATGGAAATGGCAAATGAATATATTAGAAATAATAATATCGAGTTAGAATGGGACGATCAAGTAAAACAGTTAGTTGGCAGGAAACAATCAGGTAATACAAATGTGAGTATCTGGCTAGAAGATGCTCAGTCAATTGCAGCAAAAACTTCATTGGCTACAAAATATGACATTGCAGGAGTAGCGTCATGGAGAAAGGGATTTGAAACTCCTAATATTTGGAGCGTAATTAATGAAAATTTAAAATAATTTATTTCAAATTTGACATAAGTGGTGCACTTATTGTAGAATATTAATAGAAAATTATAAGGAGTGTTGATTATACACACACAGACTCATAAGCTCATAAGCAATCATCTTTATGAGCATATTAAAGAAAATTATGAAATAGAGTTAAATTACGATAAGCTTACATGGGGTTCAATTGCTCCAGATATATTACCAAAGTATAAATTGTATAGACATTATTACGATAATAGCATCGATTATATTATATTAAGAATTGCTAAATTAATTTTTGTAAATAGATTTTTGGACTTTACTAATTGTAACTATGTTGCATTGAAAATATTCAGTAGAGATATTGGTATTATCTCTCATTATTTAGCAGATTTCACTTGTAGAGCTCATGCAGATAGATGGGAAATGCCTAAATCTTTAGTAAAGCATTTAAAGTACGAGGTAGAATTAAATGAGTACTCTAAATTCCATGAATTTTCTAATGATGTGATTTCTTGTGGAGGCTTAGAAATTGATGATGAAAATTTATTTCATACATTACCAAAAATTAAGTCTTATATAGAAAATGTTATTGAAGAATATTTAGAAGACGAGAGCTTTGGAAGAGATTTAGACTATGCTCTAGCTTTGAATAAATCTATATTCGAGTATATAATTGAATCGATTAACGAATATAATGGACAAGGTGCTTTAGCATACAGTTACTAAAATTTAAAATAGTTTCTAATAAATAATAGAGACTATTTTTTTTTGCTCTTTTATTAGTGTATGTAATGTGTAGAGAGAATTTACCTTTCTAATATTAATTAATCTTAATAAATTAGTATCACAAATGATAAAAAATATAGTATAATAATTTATACACCTAGGAGGAAAGTAGTGTTAGCAGAAAATAATAGAAATCTTTCAAATTCTTTAAAAAGAAAATTTTTATATAACAATGACATAAATAGCATTCATTTACTTATTAATATTTATGAATCTGAAGAAAATTTAGGCAATATATTTCCTCAATATCTATCCATGGGCGCTCTTAAAAAAATTATTAAAAGATCATTAAGGGGAAGACCAGGCAAAGACTTGGCTGCTAAAAATATTTCAGAACTAATTCATAATGACATAAATCGATTTGAACTTTTAGTATATTTGGAAGCTTATAAAAGTGGTTATCATTCTACAAAATATGTAAACAAGATTGAGAAAATTATTTTATCTACTTGTGGAGTAACATCAATATACACAAAAAATTATATTCGTGATACCCTTAAAAATAATCCAGAAATTGTTTTAATAAAAAAAGAACTTATTAATTTTATGAAAGATGAAATAAAGTCAAATGTAAGTTTTAATAGATTAGTTAATACTTATAACAAGAAAATTCTAAAACCAAAAATATTTAGTATTAATAAATTTTTAGACAAGCAAGTTAAAATGGTGGAGGATGAAAAAGGTAAGACTATACTAAAATATGAGAGCAAACCTTTTAATCGAATGGAATTGTCTAGGATGTATAAAAAATTATTTAAAATAACTTTAGATGATGGCGTAAGAATAATGGCTGATGCATATTGGTCAGGTATAATAGAAAAAGTATTAAGGAGATACAAATAGGCTAGGTGATTTTACTTAGCCTATATTGAATTTAATGAGAATATTAGGAATAGATCCAGGATTAGCACTAGTTGGGTACGGTTTAATTGATGTGGAGGGTAGTAACTTTAATGTTATAGATTATGGAGTTATTACCACTGAGTCCACGTTAGATTTGCCTACTAGACTTGAAAAAATATATGAATTGCTTATTCAATTAATCGAAACATATCAACCTCAAGATTTGGCCATTGAAGAACTTTTTTTTAATAAAAATGTTAAAACAGCTATTACAGTAGGTCATGCAAGAGGCGTTGAAATACTAGCGTGTAAATCTAAAGGTTTGGAAATTTATGAATATACACCATTGCAAATTAAACAAGCTATTACTGGTTATGGTAGAGCAGATAAATCTCAAATTCAAGAGATGATCAAATTGTTATTAAATTTAGAGGAAATTCCAAAGCCCGATGATGCTGCAGATGCTTTAGGTGTAGCATTGACCCATGGATGTGCATTGAAGTTTAAAGAAATGTATAGGATGAGATAAAATGTATGATTTTATTATAGGAAAAATTGAAAGTAAAGAACCTGATTCTCTTGTAATTCTTAATAATGGGATAGGATATAAGATTTTAGTATCAAAAAGTACATTATTAGATTTGGAATTAGGTGAAACTTCTAAGATATATATAAATATGGTAGTCAGAGAAGATGACATAAGTTTGTATGGATTTTCATCAACTAAAGAAAGAGAAGTATATAAACTTCTTACAACAGTAAGAGGTATAGGTCCAAGAGTTGCTATTGGCATATTATCTGGGATTACAATTGATTCTTTAATTTCATCCATAAGAAATTCTGATGTTAATATTTTGACCACTGCTCCAGGAGTTGGAAAGAAAACTGCTGAAAGGATAATATTGGAGTTGAAAGATAAAACTGAGCATATTCCAGTTGAAGGAATTATAAGTATAAAAACCGAAAGGGGAATTTTACAAGAGGCTGAGGAAGCTTTAGTTAGTCTTGGGTATAGTAGCTATGAAGTTTTAGATGTGTTAAAATCTGTATATAATGAAGAAATGAATATAGAGCAACTGATACGAGAAGGTCTAAAACAAATGACTAGGTAGGTGTTTAATTGAATACAGAAAATAGAATAATTAGTTCCATTGAAAGATTTGAAGATATAGAAAACGAAACGGATTTAAGGCCAAAATGGCTAGAAGATTATATTGGACAACCTAAAGTTAAAGAACAGCTAGAAATTTTTATTAAAGCTGCCAAGTTAAGGTCAGAATCTTTAGATCATTCACTTTTATATGGTCCACCGGGTCTTGGAAAAACTACTTTAGCCAATATAATAGCTTCAGAAATGGGAGTAAATATTAGAATTACTTCGGGACCTGCAATAGAAAGACAGGGGGATTTGGCAAGTATATTGACCAATTTAGTCGAAGGAGATGTTTTATTTATTGATGAAATTCATAGATTAAATAAAACAGTAGAAGAAATTTTATATCCTGCTATGGAAGATTTTGCTATAGATATTATTATTGGAAAGGGTCCTACAGCTAGATCGGTTAGATTAGATTTGCCTAGGTTTACTTTAATTGGAGCTACTACTAGAGCAGGCTTATTAACTGGACCTTTAAGAGATAGGTTTGGAGTATTGCTAAACTTAGAATTGTATGAGATTGCTGATTTAATAAAAATAGTCAATCGAAGCGCTGGAATATTAAATATCCAAACAGACAAGAAAGGTGCTGAAGAAATAGCTAGACGCTCCAGAGGAACTCCTAGAATTGCAAATAGATTATTAAAAAGAGTTAGAGACTATGCTGAAGTAGTAGAAGATGGTTATATCAACTATAAAGTTGCGTGTGATGCAATGGATTTACTCGGGATAGACCATTTGGGTTTGGATGGAACTGATAGAAAGATACTTATGACAATGATTGAAAGTTTTCCCAATAGACCAGTAGGTCTTGACACTTTGGCAGTTACGACAGGAGAAGATAAGATTACATTAGAAGATGTATTTGAGCCCTATTTAATTAGATTAGGATTTATCCAAAGGACCCAAAGAGGTAGAATAGTTACTAGAAAAGCTTATGAACATATGGGAATAGCTTATAACTTAGATGATACAGAAAAAGAACAATTATTTTTTGAATAGAGGTTAATTTTGTTAAAGAAGTCAGATTTTTATTTTGAGTTACCACCTGAATTAATAGCTCAAACTCCAATTGAAAAGAGAGATGAGTCAAGGTTACTAGTTATTAATAAAGAAAAAGAAAAAATTGAACATAAAAAATTTAGAAACATAATAGACTATTTAAGTCTAGGAGATACACTAGTTATAAATGAAACAAAAGTTATGCCAGGTAGGATTTATGGAAAACGTCCAGGAAAAGAAGAAAGTATAGAAGTTTTACTTTTAAAAAGAGAAGGTGATATTTGGGATACTTTAGTAAAACCTGGTAAAAAAATGAAAATTGGAACTGAAATAGAATTTTCAGATAATCTAAAAGGGACTGTAGTAGATATTAAAGAAGATGGATTAAGGAGAATAGAATTTGTTTATTCTGGAATTTTTGAAGAAATTTTAGATAAAATTGGACAAATGCCTTTACCACCATATATCCACGAAAAATTAGAAGATAAATCCAGATATCAAACAGTTTATGCTAAAGATTACGGCTCTAGTGCTGCTCCAACTGCGGGACTTCACTTTACAAAAGACGTGATAAATGACTTAGAAAAAAAAGGTATTAATATAGCAAAGTTGACATTACATGTTGGTCTAGGAACTTTCAGACCTGTGAAAGAAGACAATATACTAGATCACAAGATGCACGAAGAGTATTATTATCTAAGTGAAGATAATGCTGAAATAATAAATGAAACTATAAATAGAGGAAAGAAGATAATAGCAGTAGGGACGACAAGTGTTAGAACGTTAGAATCTATATATAAAAAACATGATAAGATAATTTCTGATTCAGGATCTACAGATATATTTATTTATCCTGGATACAAGTTTAAAGTCATAGATGGGTTGGTAACAAATTTTCATCTGCCGGAATCCACTTTATTGATGTTAATTTCTGCTTTTTGGGATAGAGAGAAAATACTTTCAGTTTATCAAGAAGCTATTAATGAAAGATATAGATTTTTTAGTTTTGGCGATGCCATGTTTATTTACTAAGGAGAAAAATGTTTAAATTTGAATTAATTAAAGAATGCTCACAGACAAAAGCAAGACTAGGAAAAATAACGACAGACCATGGAGAAATAGAAACACCAATATTTATGCCTGTTGGAACTAAAGCCACTGTAAAAACCATGACACCAGAAGAGGTAAGAGATTTAGGTGCTCAAATAATTTTAGGAAATACTTATCATCTATATTTACGACCTGGTCATGAATTGATCGAAGAAGCTGGAGGGCTTCACAAATTTATGAACTGGAAAGGCCCCATTTTAACAGATAGTGGAGGATTCCAAGTTTTTAGCTTATCTAATAGTAGAAAAATTGTAGAAGAAGGTGTGGAATTCAGATCTCATATTGATGGCTCAAAAGAGTTTTTGTCTCCTGAGAAATCCATTGAAATACAAAATTCTCTAGGAGCCGATATAATTATGGCTTTTGATGAATGTGCCCCGTATCCTGCAGATTATGAATATATAAAAAACTCAATGGAAAGAACTACTAGATGGGCTAAAAGATGTAAAGATGCTCATAAAAATCCTGAACATCAAGCATTATTTGGAATTGTACAAGGAGGCATGTATAAAGATCTAAGAGAGATTAGTGCTAGGGACTTGGTAGAAATGGATTTTGATGGATATTCTATAGGTGGATTATCTGTAGGTGAACCTTTAGAATTGATGAATGAAATGTTAGATTTTACGGTCGACTTTTTACCAAAAGATAAGCCAAGGTATAATATGGGAATAGGAACTCCTGATTATTTATTTGAATCTGTTATACGTGGAATTGATATGGCAGATTGTGTATTGCCTACGAGAGTTGCTCGAAATGGAACTGCTATAACATCTATGGGAAATTTAGTAGTCAAAAATGCAGCTTACAAAAAAGATTTTACACAATTAGATCCAGAATGTGATTGCTATACTTGTTCCAATTATTCTAGGGCTTATTTAAGACATCTTTTTAGTGTTAATGAAATTTTAGCATATAGATTGTTGACCATTCATAACTTATATTTTTTAATAAAAATGATGGAAAACATTCGCAAAGCTATAAAAAATGATAATTTATTAGAATATAAAGATGACTTTTACAAAAAATTCGGATATAATAATAACATACTTAAGGAGGGATAATTTTGCCACAAGAATATTATAGCATTTTAATGATGGTAGCTATGTTTGCGTTTTTATATTTCTTTATGATGAGACCTCAAAAGAAAAAAGAAAAAGCAATTGCAGAAATGCGATCAAACTTAAAAGTTGGTGATAACGTCATTACTATTGGTGGTGTCGTAGGCACTATCGTCATATTAAAAGAAGATTACGTAACAATAGAAACTAGTGGTATGAAGACCAGATTAGAGTTTACTAAGTGGGGAATTAGCTCAGTAAATAATATTACACCTGGAGAGTAATGGAGGATATCATGACACATATTAAAACACTTACTAAAAAGAGTTTAAAAGACACGCGTTCATATGCAGGATGCGGCGAATGCCAAACTTCATGCCAATCAGCATGTAAAACATCTTGCACTGTTGGAAACCAAAAGTGTGAAAATGAAAAAAGAAACTAATCTGAAGTGGTTAACCACTTCTTTTTAGTTAGGAGATAAGATGATACACAAATATTATTTAAATGACAATTATATAGTACTAGATGTTGAAAGTGGTTCTGTTCACGTAGTTGACGAGTTAACTTACGACCTGTTAGATGACTATAAAATACTAAATAAACAAGAATTAGTTTACAAATACTCAAAAAAATACAATGAATTGGATATAAAAACAGCGATTGGAGAAATTGAAGTATTAATTGCAGAAGAATTGCTTTTTTCTGAAAAATCCAATTATGAAGATATTGAATATAATCCTACTAATATAATTAAGGCCATGTGTTTACATGTAGCTCATGATTGTAATCTAAAATGTAAATATTGTTTTGCTGCTCAGGGAAATTTTAAAGGCGAAAGGTCACTAATGTCCTTAGAGACTGGTAAAAAAGCTTTAGAATTTCTTGCGAAAAATTCTGGAAATAGAAAAAACTTAGAAGTGGACTTCTTTGGTGGAGAACCGTTAATGAATTTTGAAGTAGTTAAAGAGTTGGTTCACTATGGTCGAGAAATAGAAAAAGTTTATAACAAAAATTTTAGATTTACTATTACTACGAATGGCGTATTGCTTAGTGACGATAAAATAGACTTTATAAATGAACATATGGATAACGTAGTTCTTTCATTAGATGGTAGAAAAGAAATTAACGACTACATTCGACCAACACTAAATGACAAAGGAAGCTTCGATTTGATTGTTCCAAAATTCAAGAAATTAATAGATTCCCGTGGGGATAAGGAT
The DNA here is from genome assembly GCA_012728775.1 of Tissierellia bacterium. The sequence continues at coordinate 480 of JAAYEN010000039.1, read as the reverse complement.
TATTATATCAGAGGCACCTTTACAAAATTCAATAAGGACTTTAGGAAAGATTTAATAGAATATTATAATTTAGGTTTCAAAAAAGTTTCTATTGAACCAGTAGTAACTGATCCAAAAGAACCATATGCATTGACAGAAGAAGATTTAGAAGAAATCCTTAAAGAATATGAAGAATTTTCAAAAGACTATATAGACATCCGAAAAAAAGGCGATGACTTTTTATTTTTCCATTATATGATTGACTTGTCCCAAGGACCTTGCGTAGTTAAAAGACTCGTAGGTTGTGGAGCTGGTAGCGAATATATAGCAATAACTCCTGAAGGGGATATTTATCCTTGTCATCAATTTGTAGGAGAAGAAGAGTTTCTTATGGGAAATTTGGATGAAGGAATTATAAATACCGAACTACGAGATAATTTTAAATGTGCAAATGTATTAAATAAAACAGAATGTGATAATTGTTTTGCAAAATATTATTGT
>JAAYEN010000181.1 GCA_012728775.1 Tissierellia bacterium | reverse complement strand
TGGGGTAATGTAGCTTTGGAAGAAATGTATGCTACATTTAACATGGGAATAGGTATGATTCTAATAGTTGATAAAGATGTGGCAAAAGAAATAATTTCAGAATATGAAAGACTTGACCAAGTAATATACAACTTAGGAACTATCCAAAGGGGAGATTTATGCGTAGAGATTTAAAAAACATCGCAGTTTTAATCTCAGGAGGAGGTACTAATCTCCAATCTCTTATCGATGCAATAGAATCAGGAAATATTAATGGGAAAATCTCTATAATAATTTCCAATAGAAAAGATGCCTATGGACTTACTAGGGGAGAAAATCATAATATAAAATCTATTTATCTTTCTGGAATAGGAATATCCCAAGAAGAGTATGACGAAAAGCTTTTAGAGATTTTGGAGAAAGAAGAAGTAGATTTAGTAGTTTTAGCAGGATTTTTAAAGATTTTAGGAAGTAAATTTATTCAAGCTTATGAAAATAAAATAATTAATATCCATCCATCCCTAATACCTAGCTTTTGTGGAGATGGTTTTTACGGATTAAAAGTTCACGAAAAAGCTTTGGAATACGGTGTAAAGGTCTCAGGAGCAACGACTCATTTCGTAAACGAAGTGGCAGACGCAGGACCTATAATCATGCAAGGTTGTGTAGAAGTATTGGACAATGATACACCAGAAGATTTACAAAAACGAATATTAAAAATAGAGCATAGCATTTTGGTAGAAAGTGTTAAGCTTTTTTGTGATGACAAATTAGAAGTAATTGGCAGAAAAGTATTCAGAGGTGAATAATGAAAAAAAGAGCATTGATTTCTGTATTTGACAAAAATGGAATATTAGAATTTGCACGAAGCTTAGAAAGAATGGATTGGGAAATAGTTTCTACTGGAGGCACTTTCAAATATTTAAAAGACAATGGACTTAATGTAATTGAAGTAGAAGAAGTGACAAACTTCCCTGAAATATTAGACGGAAGAGTCAAGACTTTAAATCCATATATCCACGGCGGAATTCTTTATAGAAGAGATATAAAAGAGCATTGCGAAACCATAGAAGAACAAGGAATAATTGGAATAGATATGGTAGTCAATAATCTTTATCCCTTCGAAGAAAAGTTAAGAGAAGGAGCTGTCCATGATGATATGGTAGAAAATATCGATATCGGTGGTCCTTCCATGATAAGGGCAGCTGCAAAAAACTACAAAGACGTATTGATTGTAACTGATCCTCAAGATTATGGAAGAATTTCTGAAGAATTGGAAAATGGAGAAGTTTCAGAAAAAACCAAGTTAGACTTAGCTAGAAAAGCCTACGGATATACAGCTCATTACGATGGGTTAATAGCGAATTATTTTAATAAAATAATGAACAAAGATTATCCTGAATACTTAACTAAGACATTTAAATTAGAAACGAAATTACGCTATGGGGAAAACCCACACCAAAGTGCGTCATTTTACAAAGACAGTTTTGAAGATTTAGGAATTACAGTAAGACAACTTCATGGCAAGGAGCTATCATATAACAATTTAAATGATATCTACGGAACGATAAAAGCATTAAAAGAATTTGAAGAACCCACAGTGGTAGCAGTTAAGCATACTAATCCTTGTGGAATAGGCTCAGGAAAGAAAATTTATGATGCATATATGAAAGCGTATGAGTGTGACACAGAGTCAATATTCGGAGGAATAGTTGCACTCAACAGAAACGTAGATGCTGATATAGCAGGACATATGGCGACATACTTTTTGGAAGTAGTTATTGCACCAGGATTTACAGAAGGAGCAATGAAAATACTTACTGAAAAGAAAAATATACGATTGATAGAAATACCTGAGCTAAATGAATTTAAAATAAGCAAAATGAGTTATAAGCAAGTTCTTCAAGGTATGATCTATCAAGAAACAGACCAATTTTCAGAAAAAGAAGAAGATTTTGACTTTCAAATAATGACCACCAGAGAGCCTAGTGAATACGAGATAGAAGATTTGAAATTTGCTTGGAAATGCGTAAAAAATGTGGCATCAAATGGTGTAGTGTTGGTAAAAAATAAAGGCACAATAGGAATAGGTCAAGGAGAAGTTAGAAGAAGTTGGGCGGTAGAAGGTGCCATAGAAAGAGCAGGAGAAAATGCTTTCGACTCAGTTTTGGCCTCAGATGCATTTTTCTTTGAAGACACAGTCGAAGCTTTGAAAAATGCTGGAGTAGCAGTATTAATTAGTCCAGGAGGTTCAGTGAAAGACGAAGAAGTTATTAAACTATGCGAAGAATATGGCATGACACTGATATTTACTGGAGTAAGACATTTTAGACATTAGAATTTATTTAACCTCGCGATTATCCTTGTAGCGAGGTTTTAATTTTAATCGATGTAGGACACAGGAAGTTGATTTATAAATAATAAAAAGCCAATTTTTTTAACTATATTAAGAAGCGTAGATTTTATTAAGAATTTCTAACATATATCATTTTTTCTTGATTGTTGTAGTGATAATTGATAAACTATAGGGACAAGCATGGATACAAACGAAGGAGAAAATATATGAGAAAAACATTTTTGCCAATCCTTGCTCTGTCAGTTTTGATGATTTTATTATCACCAAAGGATTTGAGTTTGGCAAGTAATATAAACGAGTCAAAAGCTTCCAACAATTTATCTAAACCTCAAAGTTTAATTTTCGGATACAGTGAAGAAGTAAAAAAAACAGAACCACTTCCAAAAAACCAAATTAACTATTCATATGTAGCTGGGTATCCAGGAGGAGAATTCCGACCTGATGATGAAATAACTAGGGCAGAAATAGCTTCTATATTCGAAGGTTTACTAGTAGGTCAAACTTTTTATGACAAAAACGAGATTCATTTTCTTGATGTAAAGGAAGAAGATTGGTTCTATAGATCAGTTACTTTTATGACGAAACAAGGCTACATGAGTGGGTATCCAGAGGGATATTTCGAGCCAAATATGCCCATAACTAGGGCGGAATTGGTTACGGTCCTTAGTAGATACCAAAATGCCACAGGATCTAAAGGTGGAACGGTGCAATTTTCCGACATTGAACCAGATCACTGGGCTTATAATGATTTATTAATGGCATCGGAATTAGGGTGGCTTAAAGGATATGCAGATAAACAATTTAGGCCTAATGCAAGTATTACTAGAGCAGAGGCAGTAACTTTGATCAATCGAGTTTTAGACAGAAAACCTGACTCAGAAAATATCGAAAAAAATCAAAATGAAATGAAAAAGTTTTCAGATGAATTAAATCACTGGGCACATTTAGATATTTGTGAAGCTGCAAATACTCACGAATATTATTTGGACTCAGATAATAACGAAGTATGGACTAGAATTTTAAATTATTGACATCAAAAAAGTCTTTGGCTCACTGAGCCAAAGACTTTTTTACTCTTCTACTTCTTCTATTTTATTATCTTCTTCTTTTTCTTCTTCTTCAACAATTTCTACTTCAGCTTCCGCTATTTTTCCAGCTTCTTTTAGTTCTTCTTCTTTGGCTTCTTCCTTTTGAATAGCTTCCTTTCCGTCACTTATGAATTCACTCATAATATCTGGAGTCGTTCTATTTAGAGTTTCTTGATAATTCTTAATAATTGCAACGTTTTGTTTTGAAAGT
>JAAYEN010000035.1 GCA_012728775.1 Tissierellia bacterium | reverse complement strand
CCATCTACACTAAATTCCATCACTCCATCTTTTAATATATAATCAGAAACTTTATATAAGGATTCAAAATCTGTAATTGGATTTTTAGTTCTTACCTTTACTTTAGACATGGTCAAATGTCTTAAATCTCCTAATTTTCCTGATTCTATTATTTTTCCGTCCTTGATGATTGATATGGAGTCACATAGCTTTTCGACTTCAGATAAAATATGAGATGACAACAATATGCTTTTTCCAGAATTTTTCATTTCTCTAACTTCATTTTGAAAAATGCTTTCCATAAGTGGATCAAGACCAGAAGTAGGTTCGTCAAAGAGATATAAATCAGCATCAGAAGCCAAAGCCGAAATTAAAGCTACTTTTTGTCTATTTCCCTTGGAGTAAGTTCTACATTTTTTTCTGGGATCTAAATCAAACTTTTCAATTAAATAATCTCGACATTCTATATTTTTTTGATTCTTTAACTTCAAGAAAAAATCAATTACTTCTCCTCCAGTTAAATTAGGCCAAAGATTCACATCTCCAGGAACATAGGATAAGCGTTTATGTACTTCTACTCCATCTTTCCATGGATCCATTCCAAAAACCCTTGCATAGCCATCTCCTTTTATAATTCCTAATAAAATCCTAATGGTAGTGGTTTTTCCAGCACCATTGGGTCCTATAAAACCTAAAATTTCTCCAGGATTTAAAGTTAAATCTACACCGTCTAGAGCCTTTACTTTTCCGAAATTTTTCTTTAAATCTTTTGTTTCAATAACCATTATTTACCTCTTTTCTTCACCTAAAGCAAGTATACTAAATATAAATTATCCCATCAAGAAAATAAATATTTTATATAATTAATAAATTCTCTGAATAAGGGCATATAGAGAAAAAGGAGGATTAAGAATGATTGAAAAAGATATTATATTAAAATTAGCCGAAGACCATGACAGCTTTTATTTGTATGATGAAAATGACATTTTGAATTCTATTGAAAGATTAAAAAATAGTTTTAAGGGTGTAGATTTCCTCTACTCAATAAAAGCAAATCCTAATCTTAGAATTTTAGATTCGATTTTTTCTCAAAATATCGGTGCGGATGCTGCGTCTTTAGAAGAAGTGTTAATGAGCCATGAGCGTGGAGTTTCCAAAGATGATTTACAGTACTCAGCTCCTGGAAAAAGTGAAAAAGACATTCGAGAATCCATTGAAGTAGCTACAATAATAGCAGACAGTTTCCATGAGATAGATTTGATATCTAAAGTAGCTCAAAATATGAACCTAACTGCTAGGATTGGGATAAGAATAAATCCGAATTTCACCTTTCATTCAGATATGGGAGTTTCAAGTAAGTTTGGAATAGATGAAAATCAACTATTTGAAAGGCTTGGAGAAATAAAACTTACACCTAATGTGGATGTTATTGGTATTCACGTACATTCCAAAAGTCAAGAACTTGAAGAGAGTATAATAGAACTTTATCATAAAAATGTACTAGATTTAGCTATAAGATTCCAAAGTGCATTAGGGCGAAAACTAGAATTTATTAATATGGGCTCAGGTATTGGGATCCCTTATACTCAAGAGGATACTCCAGTGGAAGTAGAAAAAATAGGAAGAGCTTTTCATGATAATTTGGAAGATTTAAAAGAGAAACTAAAACCCATAAAAATTTATATAGAAACCGGTAGATATTTAGTTGGGAAAGCAGGAATTTACGTTACGAAAGTAAGAGATAAAAAGAAATCCCACGATAAAACCTATATAATATTAAACAATACTTTAAATGGATTTTACAGACCTTCGATTTCCCAAATGGTTCGAAATTATACCTTGGAAGATTTTCCTGTGGCTACTGAACCCATGTTTACATCTTTTAATTCATCACAAATTGGCGTATTGAATAATGAAGAATCGAAAGAAGAAGTAACTTTAATGGGAAATTTATGTACTGCTGCAGATGTGGTAGCTTATGACGTGACTTTGCCAAGGCTGGAAATAGGCGATATTGTAATTATGAATAACGCTGGTAGTTACTCTCACGTCTTGACACCACTTCAGTTTGCTTCAATGGAAAAACCTAAGGAAATATTTTTAGAAAAAACTGGTAAAACCATAGAAACTAAAGAGAAAACAGTAAAATATTAGGAGGGATATATGACAAAAAAATTATTAGTTTATAATATGCCAGATGAAATGCATTTGAAAATAGAGAAATTAAAAGAAAAGCATAAATTTGAAATAGTAGTGGCAACTGACGACGATCTTGGACGAAATGTAGGAGAACTTCTTGAAGAAAAAGAAAAACCAGAAAATCTGTCAATTTTAGAACCTGTTGATATAAATTTTTTAATGATTCACAAATTTGAAGATGAAGAATTAAATGAATTTTTAAAGGATTTAAAAGAAAACGAGCTTCTCCTTCCTAATAAATGCATATCTACTGAAACTAATAAAACATGGCAACTTCACAAACTTTTAGCAGAAAATAAAGAAGAAAGTGAAATAATGCCAATCCTCCACAGACTTTATTCAGTTAGAAATATGGCTATACAATTAATCAAAGAAGGAGTAGTAAATCCAGAATTAGATGAAGGGATTAAATCCATTAATGAAATGCTTGAAGGTGGAGATTTAAAAAAAGAAGAGATAATAAAAAAATACAACGAAATGGCAAAAATTGTAAATTCTCACATGGCATAAAAAGATATCAGGCTTGACTGACTAATGAAATAATTTAGACAGTCGAGTTTTTTTATACAAAACTGTCAAAATTATTAGATAAATTTAAAATATTTGTCCTTGTCACCCTATGGGTGACAGACAAATTGAAATAAATGTAATATCATTGGAATAAGATCAAAATTATTTTTTTGGAGGAACAATTATGAAGAAAAAATATTTATTAATTTTACTTTGTATTTTTTTGTTAGGTTGTGGCAGCGACAATAACGAAACCAAAAACAATGAAGAAAATAAACCAGTAGCTACAGAAATAAAAGAAAACGAAGAAGAAATTATTGAAGAGGAAATTAAAACTTACGTGGGATATCCAAAGGGAGAAGTAGTGAAAAGTGGAGTACTTCTTGAAGAAAACGGATTAAAATTTGAGCTTATAAAAGCTGTTTATGATGAAGACTCCTTAGATGTGGTTATTGATTTAGAAAACTTGACAGGAAAAACTATAAAAGTATATACAAATAAAGTAAACGTAAATGGCTTCAATAGTGAATCATATGTTTATAACGATATCCCTGATGGTGGGAAAGCTAGACTTTATCATGAAATATTTTTTTATGAATTAGAAAATATTGGGATTAAAAATGTTTCGGAAATTTTAGTTAGTTACAAAATTGAGGATAGCAAAACCTTTGAAATTATTGATATTGCTGAACTAATTATAAATACTGAACTTCCTTACGAAGATCCTACAAGACTTGCATCTAATACTTTTTCCATAGTTGAAGGAGATGGAATTTATATAACAGGTTTGGGTTTAGAAGAAAGCTTAGATGAATTATTATTTGGTATGTATATAGAAAATAGAACTGAACAAAGAATAGTTTTTCAATTAGAAGAATTTATGGTAAATGGTTATGCAGTCAATGCTTATTTATACGGCGATTTACCTGAAGATACCGGATCATTTTTAAATATTTCAATGGACAAATACCAAATGGAACGAATTGATATAAAAAGTGTAGGGGATATAGAAAACATAAAATTTATAATTTATGGACAAGAAAGTGAAGCATACGAAGAAGTTTTTAGAACAGGAAGAATTAAAATAGACTTTTAATGATGGAATATTGAACAATCCAGGGTGGTGATTAGATTGGCAAAAGTTGTATTAGCTATGAGGCAAAAAATTCTTCAAGAACCCATGAAGAAAAAAATCCAAGAAGATACAGGTTTTGAGGTACTTTCTGTTGACGATTTAAACCTAGTTGTAGATGTATGTTGCGGGAATAAAGCGGACGTATTGTTGTTGGAAGTGGCAAATAAATTTCCAGGACATATTGATGAAGGAAGAAAAATAAGAGATGAGTTGATTAAACGTTGCCCCAATTGCAAAATAATATTTTTGTGTGATTCAAAAAATGCAGATATAGGTGATAGAGTAATTGAGTTAAAAAAAGAAGGAGTGATTGATGCGTTTGTTTACTCTAACACGAGTTTTGACTATCTAGTTGCGATTATAAAATCCTTAGTAATATAGTAGGAGGCAAGTTATGAATGATTACAATGAAATTAAAGGAAATCCAGAAAATATTCAAAATGATTTAGACACTACGGGAAAATTAGAAGGCGTATACTTTATGCCGGGAAGTCCTAATTACGTTCCAAAACCAGGCATGAAAGTTTATATGGTAGAAATCAAAAGTGTAGAAGAGGTGCCACAGCCACAAATCGTGGAGCAAAATTTAGCGGATAGAAATATTATGGAAACACCAATTCAGCCATTGCCACCAAGATACGATGAACGAGTTTATGAGCCACCAACTGAACCAGCGCCACCAAAATATGAGGAGCCGGTATACAAACCACCGACTCAGCCAGAACCACCTAGATACGAAGATGCAGCTTATCAACCACCAATTGAGCCAGAACCACCTAAATATGAAGAGCCGGATTATCAAAAATCTACATATCAAGAAAAACCTCAATATGAACAAGAAACCTACCAACCAACATCTAATTATAAGGAGCAAGCTCAAGGTACATATCAGCCATCGTCTACTTATAATCAACAACAAAATCAAGGTGGAGATTCAGGCGTATACAAAGCACCTACTCAACCTAGCTATAATTACAACCAACAATCCCATTCTAATGGAGATGATGGTGGTAAGAAATCTGGTGGTGGAATACCTAAGTTTGCCATTATTGGAGCAGGTGCAATTATAATTGCTTTACTTGCATTTTTCTTCTTAAGGGGAAAAGGGGGAAGTGAACCTTCAGGAAATAATTTGGCTGGCGAATGGACAGTATTTGCGTTCCAACAAAACGAAGATGTAGCAACTTTTGAACGGGATGATAAAGACGGTTTAATTTTAATATTTAACGATGATAAAACCGTAACCTTTATTGATGAAGGAAATGAACAAACAGGTACTTGGACACAAGAGGGAAATAAAATTAGCGCTGATTTAGGTGAAATAAGTTCCTTTGAAGGAGAGCTGGACGGAGAAATTTTCATCATGAATGTAAAAAGCTTTGGCCAATTCTATTTTAACAAAGTTGAATCTGCAATTTCTGCAAAAGAAAAAGAAATCTCTGACAAATCT
>JAAYEN010000212.1 GCA_012728775.1 Tissierellia bacterium | reverse complement strand
GTTTGGGTAGCGTTAAAACTGGTGAAAGAATCTAGCCATTCGATTTGGACTCCTGATTTAAAGTTTTCTTCACTGATTATTGAAAATTCTTTAAAGACGCCATCTTCAACATTTGAAGTTTTAATAACTTCCATTCCTTTTATATTTTCATTTATATCTGAATTGATTTGGCTTAAGCTTCTTCTATATTCTCTATTGTATTTACTGGAATACTTATCGTAAAATTTTATCATTAAAAGCAATATAGGTAGTGGTACTAATAGAAATAGGGTTGCCCATGGTTGAGTAAATAACAATATCGCAAATGCAACGATTATATAAACTCCAGATACTACTATTTGACCTAAAACTGTTTGGAATAGCACTTTTAGAGCGTTGGTATCATTTGTTATCCTTGAAACTACCTTTCCTGCTGAGATATTGTCAAAATATCTTTGGGGCAATTTTTGGATATGATTAAATAAATCTTGACGCAATTCTATAGCTATTAAATTGGCCGTGTCCATAAAGGACATATTGCTTATATATCTAAAAATAGATTGGATTATTCCAACGGCAAAATATCCTAAAAGAATTATCAATATTCCTTTGACATCTACTGCAGAAATTGATGAAGATAATTTATCGTCAATAATTTTTCCGATTAAAAGAGGGGATAAGACCTGTAATCCTGTCATTATTAGAACCAAGATTAGACCTTTTCCCAATTCTTTTTTTACTCTCATGGCGTATTCAAGAATTCTTTTGTTTACGTCTCTTTTATGCTCAGTTTTAATCATTTCCCACCTCCATCATCTGGATATCATATTGCTCCTTATACCATGGTGATAGCTGATAAACTTCATCGTGGGTGCCTTGGGCTTCTATATGTCCATCTTCTAAAACTACAACATAATCTTTAGGCTTTATAACGCTTAGCCTATGGGTAGCAAAAATATTAGTTTTTCCATGTCTTTCTGCTTCTAAATTTCTAATAATATTTTCTTCAGTTCTAGTATCTACTGCTGAAAAAACGTCATCTAGTATCAATATATCAGATTCTTTGATTAGTGCTCTAGATAAGGCAATTCTTTGTCTTTGTCCTCCTGATAGGGCGACTCCTTTTTCTCCCGTCATAGTATCTAGTCCTTGGGGGAAATTGTCTATATCCTTTTTAAAATCTGAAAGAATTATTGCCCTTTCTATTTCTTCTTCAGTGAAATCTCTAAAAAGTTTTATATTGTTTTTTATAGATTTAGAAAAGAGATAGTTTTCTTGGGGAACGTATGCGATTTTATCAATTAAAGATTTTCTTTCGTAGTTTTCAATGGGAATATTATTTATCATAAATTCTCCAGAGTTTTTATCGTAGAGTCTCAACATCTGTTTTAGTAAAGTTGTCTTACCTGATCCGGTTTTACCAACTAGAATAACTGTTTCTCCTTTGTCAAAACTCAAGTTTATATCTTTTAATATCTCTCTATCAGCTGTAGGGTATTTAAAGGAGTAATCAGAAAATTTGAAAGATTGTGGTTCTTCCAAAATAATTGGATTTTCTATATCCACAATATCTTCTTCGTAATGCATAATTTCGTTTACCCTTTGAATGGATGTGCTTCCCTCTCTACCCATGGCAAGTAAGTCTGATAGACCAAATGCTGGCCAGCTGAGATTTCCCATATACATTGTAAATGTAATTAGAGATCCTAGGGTCATTTTTCCTTTATTAATAAGATATACTCCGCCAATAATAGTAAGGGTCATCAAGACTGTATTAAATACGTTTGAGAAGGGCATGTATTGAAGAACTACAGAGTTCTTTGCCATATCCGCATCTCTATTGTCTATG
>JAAYEN010000184.1 GCA_012728775.1 Tissierellia bacterium | reverse complement strand
TCCTGACTTAACTATTTCTTCTAGGTCTTCATTAACAACATCCCCAATATAGTTCTTACCTGCATTGACCATTTCAACTTTAGATTCTTGAACATCAAATCCAATAGTTTTAAATCCAGCCTTAGCCTTTTCAACTGCTAAAGGAAGTCCTACATAGCCTAATCCTACTACACCAAGAGTTGCCGTCTTGTCCATTAACTTCTTTTTGATACTATTCATTACTTCGTCCTCCTAATATCTCAACTAAATTATTTGAAAGATTTACAAAATCATAATCCTTTGCCGCGCTTAATGCATTAGCACATAAGACATTATACTGAGCGACTTCTAATTCTTTAATTTTAATTATCTCTTTTGCCATTCTTTTTGCATCCGCATTGTCAATCACAGCACCACATTTATACTTTTTTATAAGGTCATATCCAAACTCACAATCTGATAAAGTTGGCTTTCCACTAGCAAAGTACTCAAACATTTTATTCAAACTAGCTCCATATTTCTTTATTGCATTTTGTTCGAAGTGGATTATATTTAAATCGGACTTACTTAAAATATATGGAATATATTTTTTACTAACGAAACCTTTGAAAACAATATTATCAATATCATTTTCATAACAATACTGTTCCAATGGTGCTCGATCACTTCCATCTCCATATATGATAAACTTTATGTTCTCAACACCAAGTTTTTTAATTTCAAACGCCGCTTCAACAATACTTTTTACATTATTAACCAAACGAATTGACCCTGCATAAATAACTTTAAAACTATTTGGATCATCTAAATCCTCATCTTCAAAATAGTAATTTTTTTTATTGTAATTGAAGACTTCTAAATCCACTCCGTTATTAATATGATATACCTTGTTTATATCAATCGATCCACCCTGGTCAGTATCCCAGCCCCGTTCAATTATGTAGTCCTTGCCACCTTCCATTGTAAAAACAAGTTTATCTGCGTTTTTATAAATCCATTTTTCACCTGCATATAGAAGTTTGAGCAACGGATTTTTTCTATTAACAATCCCGTAAGCGACAAAACTTTCCGGCCACAAGTCTCTAACTTCAACTATAGATTGGCATCCATATTTTTTAGCAAGCTTTATAGCAGCTACAGCCGCCAGCGGATGAGCAGAAGATCCAATTATCACATCAGGTTTCCCATTGCTTTCATAGTATAAACTTGACACATTAAACACATTCCAGTAGTAACTAAAAATATTAAGAACTCTTAGTATTTTACTCTTTTTATATTCTATAGTACGTATAAAGGCAAACCTGACAGAGTTAAAGAAAATTTCTTTAAAAAGCGATCTATCAGAGATAATGTTCTCATTACTATAATGGAGGTAGGCAGAAGAAAAAACAGTACACTTGTAACCTCTATTCATTAAATGTTTTGAGAAATTATACGCTCGAGTTAATCCACTCATATTTGGTGGAGTGGCATAATGATGAAATATCCAAATGTTATTTTCTTTTTTTGACATTTAATCAACCTTCCACAATTCAGTCTTTTTAATAGATTCTCTAAACCCACAAACTCTATAATTACTCTCATACTCCGACATACTCATGTCATACACCAAGTCACCAAATACCTTATTAACCGTACTTACATTTAGTAGCCTTAATAAGGGATTAAATAACTTAGTCATCACAATCTTCTTCCCATGAGCCTCAGCAATAAGCCTCACCATCTCGCTTGTATTTACATACTCAGCATTCTGCGGAAAGAACAATCCACCACTTTTGTTATCGATGAGTTGTTTTACAAACTCTGATAAATTATCTATGTAGATCATACTTCGCTTATTATCTACCTTTGGAAAGATCGGTGTTTTGATGGCTAGTCCAGCTAATCTAGGATAGTTTCCCTTGCAACCCTTACCATAGACTATAGGTGGCCTTAGTGTTGCTACAGTGAACGAATTATCTTGAAGCTTATTAATTAATTCTTCTGCTTCAATCTTTGACTTGCCATAAGCACTGTTTGGCTTGAGTGGAGTATTCTTATCGATAAGGCCATTCTCAGTACCATAAACACTCATAGAACTCAGAAAAACAAGATGCCCTACTCCATCTTCTTTTGCTTTCTGAGCAGTTTTATAAGCTAGATCTCTATTAACTTTATAGTAAAGTGCCTGGTTATTCGTTGTTTTTTTGATATGAGCTATCCCAGCCACATGAAAGACAACATCATATTGACTGAAATCCTTCTCTTTCCATGATCCATCTCTCATATCAACCGTCTCTACTATATATTTATCAGGTTCTCTCATGAGCCAATTCTCAAGAGAAGTACCTATGTAACTGTTCTTACCAGTGATTAATACTCTTTTCATTTTGTCACCTCGTTATAGTTGGACAGTTGTTAGTTGAAATGTTGGGAAGGAAAAGATCAAACATTTTTTTGTCCCTTTTTTGATCCAGTCCCACCTTCAACAACCCCATCATGTTTCAACACTGACACGATTGTCCCGAAGAAGCACCAAACATCCATCTTCAATCCCATCTTCTCAACATACTCTCCATCAAACCTAGCCTTATCCTCTATCTCAACCGTATCTCTACCATTAATCTGCGCCCATCCAGTAAGACCAGGTGGCACATCATTAGCCCCATACTTGTCCCTCTCTTCAATAAGGTCATACTGATTCCAAAGAGCAGGTCGAGGCCCTATAATGCTCATCTGTCCAACGAGGGTATTCCAAATCTGAGGCAGCTCATCAAGGCTTGTCTTCCTTAAAAACTTACCAACCTTCGTAATCCATTGGTCTGGATTTTCTAATAGGTGAGTCGGGCAATCTTTAGGAGTATCAATTCTCATAGTTCTAAACTTCAATATATTAAAATGACTCTTATGGATTCCAACTCTTTTCTGTTTGAACAGAACCGGGCCTTTAGAGTCAACTTTGATTGCTATAATTAGTATTAAAAATACTGGAGATAATATAATAAGTGCTAAAAATGAAAGAACTACATCTATTAACCTTTTAACCTTTAAATAGACCATAACTATTAACTCCTCTAACTCTTTATGTATA
>JAAYEN010000314.1 GCA_012728775.1 Tissierellia bacterium | reverse complement strand
GTGCCTTGGGAAATTGATGAGAATAAAAAATTGTTAAATGATATAAATATCTTCTTGAGATTTGTTTCTGATTTTGATAGTATAGATAAGTACGAATGCAACGAAAAATGTCATAAATATTGTGAGTTTTTAGAATTTTGTAATTAGGAGAAAAATGATAAACGATAATTACCTAGACTATGTTCTATCTATTGAAAATGTTGTAGAAATTGGGGAGGAAATATCCCAAGAGCTTGAAATTGTTACATCTGTAATGAGAGATAATGTAGAACATTTAGAATTATTTTTAGAAAATAATAATCATACTTGTAGATCTTTTGATAAATCTGTTTTAGATTTTGTTACTGAAATTATAAAAAACAGCAAAATTAAATTAAATATATTTGAAGAGGAGTTGGAATCTTTTTCAAATTACAACTCTGATGAAGAACTTCTAGTAGTTGATAATAATTTTTTAGACAAATTAAACTTAACAAATGAATTGAATATATTTTTAAGAATTCAGCTTGAAGAATATATTTCTAGCTTGAATAATGTTAAGACAATTGTAGATGAAATTACAACTAGTTTGAACAAACAAAGAACTGAACAATATTTAGGCTCTAGGATGTTGATGTAAAACATCAATTAATCCTTAACTTTATGTTGTAAAAGCTTTTTTGTTATGCTAATATTTAAGTATTGTATATATATTAAGATTGGAGGAAAACAATGACAACTATTTTGTCTATTTTAGTATTGATATCTAGCTTAGCACTGATTATATCAGTTTTAATAGCAGAACCTGCTGAAAGTAACATGGGTGTAATTACAGGTGGTGCTTCAGATTCGTTCTGGGATGGAAATAAAGGTAGTAGCAAAGACGTTATGTTAAATAAAATTACAATTGCAGCTTCAATTATTTTTGTAATTTCTCTTGTGCTATTAGCTAAATATTAGGAGGTTATATGGAGTTTTTGAATTATTTAGCCCCTGTAGTAGGTGTTGCAGCTTTAGTATTTGCATACACTAAAGTTTCTTTTATTAAATCAGTCGAACCAGGAACTGAAAGAATGAAAGAAATCTCGGGCTATATTGAAGACGGTGCCATGGCGTTTTTATCTAGGGAGTATAAAGTAATAGGTATATTCATGGCAGTAATGTTTGGAGTATTACTTGCAATTGGTAGAGGTAGTATTGCTATGCCTTTAACTTTTTTATTTGGTGCAGTATTTTCTCTACTTGCGGGCTATGTCGGTATGTCTGTAGCGACAAAAGCCAACGTACGCACAACAAATATGGCTATGATAGGTGGAATGGGCAAAGCTTTGGATATAGCTTTTTCTGGTGGCGCTGTAATGGGAATGACTGTAGTAGGACTTGGAATTATTGGTATTTCACTTTCTTACTTTCTTTCTGGAGGAGATACATCTATTGTTTATGGTTTTTCTCTAGGAGCTTCATCTATTGCATTATTTTCAAGAGTTGGTGGTGGTATTTATACCAAAGCTGCCGATGTTGGCGCTGACCTAGTAGGAAAAGTAGAAGCTGGAATTCCAGAAGATGATCCAAGAAATCCTGCAGTTATTGCAGATAACGTTGGTGACAACGTTGGTGACGTTGCTGGTATGGGTGCTGACTTATTTGAGTCTTATGTAGGAGCTTTGCTATCTGGTATTACATTAGGAATACTTGCTTATGGTGGAATTGGTGTAACTTATGTTCTTATTGTAGCAGCTTCTGGTGTATTGGCATCTATTTTAGGTACACAAGCTGTTAAAGGTGATAAGGATCCTCAAAAAGCTTTAAATATGGGAACATATGCAGCATCTGGTATTACTTTAATAGTAGCAGCAATTTTTTCCTTGATTTTATTAAAATCTTTAAGACCTTTTATATCAGCAGCTTCTGGTGTAATTGTAGGACTTGCAATATCAAAATTAACTGAAATTTATACATCTGCAGATTATGATGCTGTTAAAAAAATTGCTCATGATTCACAAACAGGGGCTTCGACTAATATTATTTCAGGTTTAGCAGTAGGTATGATGTCTACTGTTGGTCCAATAATTGTAATAGCTATTGGAATAATAATAGCTTATGTAGGTGGTGGTGGTAATACGACTTCTACACATGGTTTATATGGAATTGCTATAGCTGCTGTAGGAATGTTGTCTACTGCTGGTATGACAATTGCTGTCGATGCTTATGGACCTATTGCTGATAATGCTGGTGGTATAGCAGAAATGTGTGACCTTCCAGAAAATGTAAGAGAAATCACAGACTCATTAGACGCTGTTGGAAATACTACTGCAGCTGTGGGTAAAGGATTTGCAATTGGATCAGCGGCTCTTACAGCGCTATCATTATTTGTTTCATATACACAAACTGTAGCACTTACTTCTATTGACGTAACAAAACCAGGGGTAATTGCAGGTATGTTTATTGGTGGTATGTTACCATTTGCTTTTTCAGCATATACAATGAATGCTGTAGGAAAAGCTGCAAATGCTATGATTGAAGAAGTAAGAAGACAATTTAGAGAAATTCCTGGTATCATGGAAGGGGAAGCTATTCCTGAATATTCTAAATGTGTTGATATTTCAACATCTGCAGCACTTAAAGAAATGATAATACCTGGAGCAATGGCTATAATTTCTCCAGTTGTAGTAGGCCTTTTATTAGGAGCAGAAGCTTTAGGAGGAATG
>JAAYEN010000276.1 GCA_012728775.1 Tissierellia bacterium | reverse complement strand
GCCCTTCCTTCCGTGGAAATGATTGGTATGATGAAAATGCTATCAGATGTGCAAAATAGTGTTAAATCATTAATTACACTAAGGTCAACTTTATTTATATTGGACTTGCCCTTGGTTTATTTTTATTTATTTAAAAAGTTTATTAATCCTGAAATATTAAAAAAATTAAAACTAGAATTTTTGTTAGATGAAAAAATAGATTTAATATCCAATAAGCATAAACTCTATTTTTCTGCAATTATGTTTGCAATCCTACTAAGTACAGGTTTGATTCTAAAATCCAACAACTTGATTAATACATTAAAATATCAGGAGTTTTTTTCATATCATATAAATGATATTACAGAATTTTTTCAAGATGAAGAAGCATCCGCATATCAATCTGGAGAAGATTTATTTGATGAAGATGATATAAATATGTTAAAAGCAAGAGCAGAGTCGTTAGACGGTCCTCTTACAGGTATTGGTAAAGGAAAAAATTTAATAGTTATCCAAGTAGAAGCGCTACAAAAATTTGTAGTAGGTATGACTTACAATAATCAAATAATTACGCCTAATATTAATGAGCTTATTAAAGACAGTTCTTCTATATATTATGATAATTATTTCCAATTACTAGGTAGAGGCAATACTTCTGATGCGGAATTTGTTTCTAATAATAGCCTCCATCCTTCTATGGAATCTCCAACTTACACTCAATATGAAGGGAATACTTTTTACGGTTTGCCATGGGTGCTAAGAGATAACGGATATTCTGCTTGGGCATTTCATGGATATGAAAAAGATTTTTGGAATCGAGATAAAGCTTATAAAAATCTTGGGTTTGAAAAATTTATTTCTCAAGATAATTTTGAGATCGGTGATGTTATAGAGTTAGGTCTTACAGATGGGGACTTTTTTAAACAGTCTATGGAATATCTCAAAGAATTAGACAAAAAAGAAAAACCTTTCTATGCTTTTATGGTTACATTATCTAGTCACAATCCTTTTACCATGCCTGATGAATACAAAGAATTGGAAATTTTGCCAGAACATCAAAATACAATTCTGGGAGATTATTTCCAAAGCATACACTATGCAGACAAAGCAATTGGGAATTTTATTAAGGACTTAAAGACTGAAGGTATTTACGATGACTCTGTAATAGCTCTTTACGGGGATCATTTTGCAATACCAAATCATAATAAAAAAGATACGGATTTGATGACTGAATATTTAGGAAAAAAATATTATTTTGACGATATTATGAACGTTCCGTTGATAATTCACATTCCTAATTCAGATGTAGGTTACACTAATTCTAAAATCGGATCTCAACTGGACTTCTTCCCTACCATTTTAAATATAATGGGTTATGAAAATACTAAGGGAATAGTATTCGGAGTAGATTTAGAAAATTTCAAAGGATACAATAATGTAAAACCTCAAACGATTATGAGAAAAGGCTCCTTTATTGAAGAAGATGAAATCTTCGTAATTTCTAATACGGAACTCTTTGAAGACAGCATTGCTAAAAATCGAAAGACTGGTAGAGATTTGGAACTAGATGAATTTAGAGATACTTACGACGAAGTCATATGGGAGCTAAACTTAGGTGAATACATTTTACGAAATGACATTATCAATAAGTTATTAAATGATGGTAAGGACTTAGAGGAAAATAAAACTAATAAGGTCCATGTGGATGATTTTTACATTCAGAAAATGAAAAATAATAATATCGAAGAACTTGATAAGGCTTATAGTAGCGGCAAAAAATTTATGTCTTTAGGTATTTCTTATGACATATATGATCAATTAGTGCTACTGGATAATGAAGGCACACTTATTGAAGAATTAAAGTTATGGTCTGAAGAAAATCCAGATGCAAGGCTATTATTAAGAATTAATGATATGTCTGAAGAACTTCTGAATCAATTACGTTATGAATTACCTGCTAGTAAAAGTAACTATATTATAGAAATTGATTCTTTTGAAAAATATTATTTCGTAAAATCTTATGGATATGAAAATATTCTTTTAAATACTGCTAATAGCGATTACTCAGAAAAGGAATTGATAGATTTTTTGAAGGCCCATAATATATTTGCTTTGATAATGGAGCCTGAAAAAATTACGGATAATTTTAGAAATGAAATCTCGTGCTGCAAAACCCATTTATATATTGAACTAAATAATTCAATACAAATTTTCAACTAATTATATCCCTTTGCCTTTATTATAAAAGGTTTAGGGGTATATTTATTTTATAATGAATTTGCGAGGTGCTCTATGATGAATAAAATAATAATGAAAAAAATTGAATACGGTACGGATGATTATGAAAAAACTATCGACATTAGAAATGATGCTTTTAGAAAACCCCAAGGCTTAAATATTCGCGATGAAGATTTAACTGGAGATAAAAATGTTGATATGTATGGTGGTTTTATAGATGATGAAATGATGTCTACAGTTTTTTTAGCACATGTAAATGATAAAACCTGCCAAGTTAAAGCTGTAATAGTTACCGAAAAATATAAGGGTACTGGTTTAGGTAGATATTTAATGGACTTTATAGAAGATGTTGCTAGAAAAAAAGGATATCAGAAAGTTATACTTATGGGAAGGGTTTCTGTAGAGAAGTTCTATGAACATTTAGGATATTACACTACAAGTGAAGAGCCCTTTGATTACTATAAAACTCCTCACATATATATGGAAAAAATATTATAATTTGTTAATTAGAGTCTGGTATTTTGATTTCCAGACTCTGTTTATTCTTTGATTATTATTTTACATATCTTTTATTGAAAATCTTAAATTTATTTTATACAATCATATGAAGAGGTGAATGGTGAAACTAATTATTGATAATATACATAAATCCTTTGGAGACAATCACGTACTCAAAGGAGCTACTCAAAATTTTGAACAAGGCAGAATCTACGCTTTACTAGGTCGAAACGGGTCAGGTAAAACTACCCTTTTCGACTTAATTTCGAATAAGAAAAAAGAAGACTCAGGAGAGATTTTACTAGAAATAGATGGAAGCCCCAGAGAGATTTTACAAGATGACCTATTTTACATGGTAGCTAATCCTTTATTGCCAAATTTTTTAACAGGCAGAGAATTCCTTCAATTTTTTATTGATGTCAATTCCGATAGGATTGCAGAAGAAAGAACTTTAGATGAGTTATTTGATTGGATAGACTTTGATTTGAAAGAGAGGGATTATTTAATCCAAACTTATTCTTTAGGAACTAGAAATAAATTGCAAATGCTTATGTTCATTTGTCTAAAACCTAAAATTATTTTAATGGATGAACCTTTGACTAGTTTAGATGTAGTGGTACAAATTCAAATAAAGAAACTTCTTAAAAACATGGAAAAAGACCATATAATACTATTTTCTACTCATATATTACAGTTAGCTACTGATTTATGTGATGAACTTATTATTCTGAGTGATGGAAAATTATATCCATTACCTGAAGAAAAATTAAAAGATTCTAATTTTGAAGAAGAAATAATTAATATCTTAAGCAAAAACAATTCACAAGAATCAGATATTCTAAGAAAAATTGTAGTGCCGATTAATGACGAGGAACTAGATAATGAAAATATTTAGTCTTTACATGAAAATTGCAGAATTAGATATCAGATCCTTTGTAAATCAAGTTTTATATTATTATAGGAAAATTCCTATCCTAAAATGGTTAGCTCCAGGTTCTTCGTATAGAATGACTGAACCAAAGAAATTTTTAACTTTTTTTGCTCCTTTAGGTACAGTTGTAGTTAGATTTGTAAAGTCCATTCCATTTTACGGTTTATTAGCTTTAATTTCTCTTATTCTTAGTAATATCTTTGGAAGAATGCACATAGCTACAATTTTTTTAAATTTACTTATAACTGCTATAGTTTTGGATTTCTCTCAGTTTTATTACGATACTATGAAAGAAAAAACTCTAATCCATTACAATTTATTTAAAGTAGATCCTAAAGATTTAACTTTCTCAGGTATTTTTATACAAGAATTTGTAAATATTTTTGGAAGATTTCTTTCTTTAGTTCTAATTGGAAAAATTATTGGGATTGGTCCTATTACTTTACTTTCAATAAGTTTTTTAACATATCTTTCTTCAATAATATTTAATGGATTGAATTTTTTTCTCTTTGAAAAATCTATTTTAAATCCTGAAAACTACGGCAAATATCAATTCATAGCTACTATTGTGCCGTTAATAGCCATGGCTGTAATATTAGTACTAGGCATTGACTTAACCAGATACTTAATGACACCACTGGGATTTTTTATTCCAATTGTTTTATCAATAATGAGTATATTGTATTTAAGAAAACTTTCTAGATTTACAGAGATTTTACTTCTATTTGAAGATTTATATACACAAAAAGGAATCAGTAGTACAACAGAAGTAACAAAAAGTATTAGCGAATTAAAAACAGAAGATTTAGAATTATCAAAATCTCATATTAAAGAAGGCTTAAATGGCTATCATCTTTTAAATGAAACATTTTTTCAAAGACATAGAAGAATACTTTTAAAACCTATCTTAGTGAAAACTGTAATATTAGTAATAATATTAATATTTTTTGGAACATTTGGATTTTGGTTGAATTTTTTTAACTTAGGTGAAAACCTTCCATTTCAAGATATGGAATTTGCTAAAAAAATAATTGCAATATTGCCTGGAATTATTCCCTTTGCATCTTATATAATTTTTTTCCAAGAATCTATGACAAAAACTATGTTTATCAATTGTGACCAAGCACTAATGCAATATGGGTTTTATAGAAGACCTAAGGATTTACTTAAAATGTTTAGTCTAAGAATCAAAAAATTACTATTCTGGAATGGCTTACCTTTGTTAATTTCTTGGGTTTGGCTTGGGGCAATGAAATTAATATTTAATATTGAAACTGCAGATATATTAATAATAGCTTTGCAAATTGCATCGTTATGGGTATTCTTTTCGGTACACACTTTATTTATATATTATATCTTTCAGCCATACAATGATGAATTTGAATTAAGACATCCCATATACCAAGTAATTAACGGGATTGTTTATTTCATCTCATATTTATCTATGAATATGAGATGGCAAGGTTCTTGGGTAGCACCAGTGTTTATAGCAGTTGCAGTTATCTATAGTGTTATTGCTTTGATACTAGTTTATCGTCTTGCTCCAAAAACATTTAAAGTACGAATAAATAAATAAGTTGTTTGAGCTTAAGCTGCTCAAACAACTTATTTTTAATAGTAATAATCATCTATTTCCATAGAAAAACTTTTTTCAATATATTCTTTTAAATCTGATTTTATATTTTTATTATAAGCTGCTGGATCCTTTTCTACTATTTTCCTAAAATCAGCTGCCTTTTCACTTAAATCTTTGGTTAAAACCAATTCGCCATTGTTAAATGTAAGCATTAATAACTCTTGATAAGCATGGGGGTCTTGATAGCCCATATGCTGATAGTATCTTCTTAAAAATCCATAGCCTAATAGAATTTTCCCTGTGTAATCAATTGGTAAATCCACATTATAATAAGCATAAAAAGAGGATTCCGCTTTTTCATCTATTGGCTTAACACCATTAATTTCTGGATAATCATCAGTAGCGTTGTTTACATGTAAGTTTTCTACAACTAATTTTTTATCTTTTATATTTGCTTCATAATAATAACCTCTCCAGTTTGCTGTATGGGGTGCAACTGGTGTAAGTCCATAATCTCTAGGATCAAAGTTTATATCACCGCTAGAACCTATAAGATCATATTCCTTATCCTTTATTTTAAATAAATTACTTATTTGTGCAGTCATAACAAGACCTCCTGTAATTTTGTTAATAAATATTTACCCATTAACTAGGAATTTATCAGTCGAATTTTCTTTGAATTTATTATTACCTCAAGAATAAATGTTTATGACAATAGTATTTAGGATAAAAATTAAATATATAAATTAATGGGAGGGAATATGGAAAAAATATTAAGAGAAGCTTATGATTATGCAAAACCTTTTGTAAAAGATGGAGAGTTACCAACATATCAACCTCAACTAGCAAAGGCAAATAAAGACAATTTAGGTGTGGTAGTAATTGATAAGGATAAGGAAGTATATGAATTTGGGGTTGTGAATGTAAAATTCACTGCTCAAAGTATAATAAAAGTATTATTATACCAGATTGTATTAGAAAATTATGAAATGGAAGAAATAAAATCTTATGTAGGATTGAAAGGCTCATCTAAACCTTTTAACAGCATAGCAGATTTAGAGCTAAGTGATGGTAAGAAACCTGTTAATCCTTTTATAAATTCTGGAGCATTAGTGGTTTCTTATTTGATTTTAAAAAAATTTGGCAACAAATCATTTGATGTAGTATTGCATAAAGCTAAACGCATTTTCA
The DNA here is from genome assembly GCA_012728775.1 of Tissierellia bacterium. The sequence continues at coordinate 3,759 of JAAYEN010000276.1, read as the reverse complement.
ATAATAGTTTCCTTGAATATGATAAAGTTTTTGTAGAAACAGGAAAACCTGTTGCATTTAGAAATATAGCATTAATCAACACACTCAAAAGCAATGGCACAATAAGTAACGATATTTCTTCAGAAGATATTCTAGATTTATACTTCAAAGCTTGTTGTATCTTAGTAGATCCAAAAGATTTAGCAAACTATAGCTTTATTTTATCCAATGAAGGAAAAGATATACAAGACAATCAAATCATTGAAAAAGAACATGCAACAATATTAAAAACACTTATGGCAATAGCAGGAATGTACGACTATTCTGGTGATTTCGCAGTGGAAATAGGAATACCTGCAAAAAGTGGTGTAGGTGGAGGAATATTAGGAGCCACAAATAAAGGAATTGGAATTGCAACATATTCACCAGGTTTAGATAAACAAGGTAATTCGTTAGCTGGAATTAAATTACTTGAACATCTTTCAAAAAACTTTGATATCTCAATTTATTAAAATAAAAATCGGCTTAAACTTTTTAATTTAAGCCGATTTTATTTTAATTCTAGTTATAATTAATTTGTATTGCTATAAATAATGCTGCCGCCCCCACAATGGAGAGAATTACCATTAAAGGAAGGACAAATTTATACCATTGCTTTAGCGGGATTTTTGCCCAGTTTAAAAACATTAATAATGTACCATAGGTAAACCAAAACATATTGGTTATACCATCACCTAATTGATAAGCCAATACAGTTGTCTGTCTAGTTACACCAACAATATCTGCTAGAGGTATTATTAGAGGCATAAGCGCCATAGCTTTTCCAGAACCAGAAGGAACCAATCCGTTTAATAGCGACACAATTACCACCATTCCTATAGCAGATGCAAAGGATGGCCAACCTTGGATAATATTAGATAAACCATGAATGATTGGGTCAATTGCTCCACCTTGTTCAAGTATCCATTGAACACCTCTAGCAATACCAACTATCATAGCTCCATTAACTGAACCTTTAATTCCAGTTAACAGAGAATCTACCGTTCCATTGACGCCCATTCCATTTATTATCCCGACGATAATACCTAATAGTAAAAATATTGCAGTCATATCGTTTAGACCCCAGCCCAAGCTAAGCATTCCGTATATGACAACCAAAAATGCTATACCCAAAGCTACCAAAGAAATTGTTTGTGGAGTTGTAGGTTTTTTTCCTAAAAATTCATTTAAATCCATTCTCAAATCACTAACATCTACGTCTTTTGTCAAAGATAACTCGGGATTTTTCTTTACTCTGCTGGCATATCTGTTTACATAAACCATACCGATTAATACAAATGCAACAAAAACTACAGTTCTAAAACCAATTCCTGAAAATACTGGCAATTCTGCAATTTCATGGGCAATACCTACTGTATACATATTAGTAGGACCAGTAGCAAAAGCTACGAGTAATCCAATAATAACTACTGCACCTGCAGTCATTGCATCATATCCCAAGGAGATAATAATAGGAATTACAATAGGTACAAAAGGTATTGCTGCCTCTACCCATCCCATAAATCCTCCAAGTATAGAAAAAATTAACATAAAAATCCAAATAATTAAATTTCCCTTATCAGAAGTTTTATCCACAAGATAGGATATTCCAACTCCCAATGCCCCACTTCGATTTAGTATCTCTACCGTTCCCCCCACAATCAATATTAGAAATACTACATTTCCTGAGCCGATTAAACCTTCAGGTACCGCTTTAAAAAAATCTACAAAGCTTACAGGAGTTCTTTCAGTTACATGATATGAAGCTGGATCAATTACTGTCCTTCCGTCGATTTCATTTCGCACATAAGAACCAGGTGCAATAATGAAACTCAAAATTCCACACAAAACTATAACTGCAAACAATAAAGCGTAAGGATTAATGCTACGAGGCTGTTTTTCTTTTTTCTTATTTTCTTTCATTAGATAATATCCTCCCTTTTTCATAAAATTTACTATATATTTTATTTATCCTAATACTTTATCGCCTAAACATTTATTATATTTGTTATAAATTATTATCATTTCTTGTTATAAAAAAGACGAGAATTCTCTCGCCTTTAAAATTTTAAATTAATCTTTATTACCAATCTCCATTAAATACATATTTATCCAATCTGTCAAATGCTTCTACTACTGATGCATATGGTAGAGCAAAATTCATTCTGATTGTATATGGTCTATTAAATGGTCTTCCATCTTGCCATACTACTCCGTATTCTGCTCCTCTACGTTGGAGTTCGTCGATTGTTTTACCATTTTTTTTACACCATTCTTCTGCATCAATGTAAAGTAAATAAGTTCCTTGTGGTTTTGCTACACTTAATCCTTTAAAATTCTCATTTATATAGTTATATGCGTAGTCAATATTCTTTCCAATTACTTGAATAAGTTCGTCTGTCCATTGATGACCTTCATCTTTGTAAGCACCTACCAAAGCAGCAACTGACATAACATTTGCTGAATTGTAATGTGGAAGCGATGACTCTTTCATAACTCTATCTCTCAACCAGTCATTGTAAATGATGTGGTAAGATCCTTGTAGTCCAGCTAAGTTAAATGTCTTAGATGGTGCATAAAGTGCTACCGTTCTTTGTTTTGCATCTTCGTTAAGCATTTGTGGTGGAAGATGTTTTCCGTCTAGAATAATGTCTGACCAGATTTCGTCAGAAATAACAAAAACATCATTAGCTTTGTAAACTTCAAATGCTTTTTCAAGTTCTTCCCTCTCCCAAACTCTTCCTGTAGGATTATGTGGTGTACAGAATATAGCAACATGGATTTTATTTTCTTTAATTTTTTTATCCATATCTTCATAATCCATTCTCCATACACCTTCGTCATCTCTGTAAAGTTGAGAATGAACTAGATTGTAACCCATATTTTTAAGTGAATTTGTAAATCCAATATAAGTTGGAGAGTGAACTAATATATTATCACCATATGACGCAAGAACTTTTACTGCAGAAACTACTCCACCTAATACACCATTTTCATATCCAATATGTTTAGCTTCTAGACCTTCTACGCCATTTCTTCTCTTGTGCCAATCGATGATACTGTTGTAGTATTCATCTGATACTGCAAAATATCCATAAAGAGGATGCTTTGCTCTTTTAATCATTTCTTCTGGAATTGTAGGACCTGTTTCAAAGTTCATATCTGCAACCCACATTGGAAGTCTTGAGAAACCTTCTTTTATTTCTGCCCCTGGGATAGGCATTATATCTACAGCAAAAGCGTGTGTTCCAGACCTGTCAATTATACTTTCCCAATCAAATTTGTACCCCATTATCAACCATCTCCTTTTAACTTTCATGTACTATTGTCCATCAATAATATATCATTTAAACCAAAGAAAAATTTTTTATAAAATTTATTTCTTTGATATATGTAGTTTAACTTTTCCGTTGTTAAACTAATTAACTTTAAAATGATTTTATCACATTGCAAGAATTAATACAACAAAAAAATATATTATTTTAACCTATTATTTTAAATTTACTAAATAATAGGTTGAACAAAATGCTCAACCTATTTCAAAATATTTACTCAATTAAATTACAATCTCCCTGACATTTCTGTCAAATCCTTTAATTTCAAAATTACATCTTCATTTAAATTTTTTTCTTCCATTCTCCAAGTCCAGTTATCTCCTAAAGTTCCAGGTATATTCATCCTAGCTGAATTGTCTAACAAGAGTAAATCTTGCATTTGAAGAATTGCAATTCTTGAAACACT
>JAAYEN010000004.1 GCA_012728775.1 Tissierellia bacterium | reverse complement strand
GCACCTCAAAAAATGATAATTCCAGTAATGATATTAGTTGCAATAATTTCAAATGCTTTTGGAGATGCGGGGCCAATTGTATTACCACCTTTAGCTGCCATAATATTTTTAAATATGGGGCTACATCCTATTGCAGGTATGTGTATGGTTTATGCAGCGGTATTAGGAGCTTTTGCAGCCAACATTATGCCAGGAATGTCTGATGTTTTGGTATTCCAATTTACAGAACCTGCAGCACAAATGATAGATCCAAATATTCAACTTAATGCTTTAATGAATTATTATTTTATTGTAGCTTCTACACCAATACTATTAGCTGTAATATATATTATTAGTATAAAAATAGTAATTCCAAGATTTGGAGAATATCATGGTAAAGTAAAAGTTCAAGCTCAAGAAAAAAGTCCTCAAACTGAAAAAGCTATTAAAGCAGCAAATTTTTCAGTATTGATTATATTACTTATTATATTCGGCTTGACTATCCCATCCTGGGGACCTCTAAGGAATCAAGAAACTGGATCTGCTATGACTAACTCCCCTTTGATGAATGGAATTGGTGTAATAATAGCCATCGCATTTTTAGTACCTGGGTTAGTTTATGGTATTAAATCAGGAGTCATTAAGGACTCCAAAGATTTGTCAGTCATGTTTACTAAGTCTATGGGATCTATGGCTGGATATATTGTTATTGTATTTTTTGCAGCACAGATGCTTGCGTATTTTAATTGGTCTAACTTAGGAGTAATAATGGCCATTAAAGGAGCAGAACTTTTGGCGAATTCTAGTGGTATAATATTGATAATTGGAGTAATATTTTTAACCACATTTATTAATATTTTTATGGGTTCAGCATCTGCAAAGTGGGCACTTCTAGCTCCAATTTTTGTTCCAATGTTTATGCTTTTAGGATTTCACCCCTCTTTTACTCAAATGATTTATCGTATTGGAGACGGAATAACTAATCCAATTACACCTATGATGGCTTACTTACCACTAATGTTAGCAATGGCAAAGGATTACGATGAAGATACTGGCTTTGGAACTTTGATTGCAGGAATGATTCCATATTCAATTGGAATCGCAATTTCTTGGACACTTCTTGCTATTATTTGGTATCTATTAAAATTGCCTTTAGGACCTAATTCACCAGTTATGCTAAGTATTTTAACATTATTTAGTATATAAGATATAATCAAATGACAATTTTATAATTTTAACAAATAATTCTTGCATTAAAGTAATAAGGGTGTTAGAATGATAATTGAGCTTTAATTCAAGCAATACATGTGGTAAATTCTTTGTTTTAGTAAGACGGAATTTTATTAGTGTTTTAGAATTAAAGAAATAAAATTTCGGAGGTAAAACATGAACGGAACAGTAAAATGGTTCAGCGCAGAAAAAGGTTACGGATTTATCACAACTGAAGATGGTCAAGATATATTCGCACATTTCTCACAAATCGTAAAAGACGGATTCAAGACACTTGAAGAAGGTCAAGCGGTAACTTTTGACGTAGTAGAAAGTGACAAAGGCCAACAAGCAGAAAATATAGAACCAGCATAAAAACTTAAACCTCTTTTTCAAAAGAGGTTTTTTTATTTTAGGAGGATGTAATGACTAAAGTAGTAGCAAAAGTAGCAGATAAAGAAATTAAAGAATCAGATGTAGTTCAGTTTATTGAAGAAATTGGTCCACAAGTAGCGATGCAATTTCAATCTGCAGAAGGAATTAAAACCATTATCCAAGAGATGATTAATCAAGAAGTCTTACTTTTAGATGCAAAAGAAAATAAATTAGATGAAGAGGAAGAATTTAAAGTTGTTCTAAATCACACAGTAGACAATTTATTAAAAAACTATGCTTTTTCAAAAATTTTAAATAGTGTTACAGTTTCTGATGAAGAAGTAGAAAAATACTTTGAAGATAACAAAGGTACATTTGCAAAAGAAATGGCAAATGCCAGCCATATTCTAGTAGACTCAGAAGAAAAAGCAAATGAAATTAAAAAAGAAATTGAAGAAGGAAAAGAATTTGCACAAGCAGCAATGGAATACTCTTCTTGTCCTTCAAAGGACGCAGGTGGAGAATTAGGAGAATTCCCTAGAGGTGCAATGGTTCCAGAATTTGAAAACAAAGCTTTCTCTATGGAAGAAGGAGAAATATCTGAACCTGTTAAAACGCAATTTGGATATCACATTATCAAATTAAATTCTAAAACAGATCCTAATAATATTAATTTTGAAAGTGTAAAACAAGATGTAAAAAGTGAAGCTTTAAGAATAAAACAACAAGAAGCTTATTTGAAAAAATTAGATTCTTTAAAAGATGTATATAAATCTGAAATATTTGAAGAAAGTATTTAAGATATTTTTAGCCGACTTAAAAATGATTTTAAGTCGGTATTTTTGTAACATAAAACACGGTAATTTATATTAAATATTGAGAGAATAAATACAGCATTATTTCAGTATAAATTTAAAAAATTGTTTACAAATAGTTTGTTTATTCTAGGTATACAGCGAGGAAATAAGAGAGATTCAAAACACAGTCGATTGTTAGATTTTTACTTATAGGTATTTTATAAGGTTTTAAAGATAGCTGAAACTAATTTCATATTGTAATGTATCTGTAATAATGCTAAAATAAAGTTATATTCAAATTAAAGGAGGGAAAAGTTGATAGTTGATAACAATTTAGAATATCCTCTTTACCTTCAGCTTTATGAATATTACAAAAAAAGAATTGTGGAGGGAGAATTAAAAAGTGGCGAAAAACTTCCATCTAAGAGATATTTATCT
>JAAYEN010000101.1 GCA_012728775.1 Tissierellia bacterium | reverse complement strand
TAACAACATTATAATATAATTTTATTAACTGTATCTATTTAAAATAGTGATAGTTGATTACTTTCACTTAGACCTTCTAAAATGCCCATACCTTTTAAGTATTCTATACAAGTATTAGATATTCTTGTTCTCTTAATTAAATCTTCAATAGAGAGAAATTCCTCTTTCTTACTTTCTTCAGAAATAGCTTCTGCAACACTTAAACCTAAATTCGGAACCACTCTAAATGGAGGAATTATTTCGCCATCGATAATTGTAAATTTACTTGCTTCAGATGTATATAATCCTATACTTCCTAGTTTACAACCTCTTGCATACATCTCCAATGCAATTTCATATATTGGAATATCTTTTTCTTCTTTTGCAGTCAATTGCTCTTCACTTTTTATTTCTTTCAATTTTCTTATTATAGCATCAGGACCTTGAGATATTGTTCCAAGGTCAAAATTTTCTAATTTTGTGCTTAAGAATGTAGCATAAAATGCATCAGGATAATAAACTTTGTAGTAAGCAAGCCTAACTGACATAGTAACATATGCAACAGCATGAGCTTTTGGGAACATATAAGAAATTTTATTTAAAGAATCAATATACCAATTTGGCAAATCTAATTTTCCAATAATTTCTTCTTCTTCAGCTGTTAATCCTTTTCCTTTTCTTACTTTTTCCATAATAGAAAAAGAAAATTTCTTTTCAGCACCAACATTTATTAAATCTTGCATTATATCCTCTCTCGTAGATATAACTTCTTTTAATGTAGCGCTTCCGCTATTGACTAGTTCTTCAGCGTTTCCTGTCCACACATTAGTACCATGAGATAGTCCACTTATTTGAACCAATTCAGCAAAGGTAGATGGAGTGGTTGCCTTTAACATCCTTTGGACAAAATTTGTTCCAAATTCTGGAACACCTAATGTACCTATATCATAATCACAAATATTATTGTCCATATTAAGTACATCTGCAGAACTAAAAATACTGAGGACTTTTTTATCATTTAGCGGTGTCTTCATAAAATCTGTATTAGTCAGTTCTTCAATCATCTTGATCATACTAGGAACATCATGACCAAGTATATCTAATTTTAATATATTTTCACTTATACTATTGTAATCAAAATGAGTTGTAATTATGTCACTTCCTGTTGAATTCGCTGGCTTTTGGATGGGAGTGAAGTCATGGATATCTTTATACTCAGGAACTACCATAATTCCTCCTGCATGTTGTCCTGTAGTTCTTTTTACTCCTACTAAGGATTTACTCAATCTATCAATTTCAGATTTAGAGTAATATATATTTGTATCTTCCAGATATTTTTTTACATATCCATATGCAGTTTTTTGAGCCACAGTTCCTATGGTTCCAGCTCTAAATACTTTACCTTCCCCAAATAATTCTTCTGTATATTTATGTGCGATTAATTGATATTCTCCTGCAAAGTTTAAATCGATGTCGGGTTCTTTATCTCCGTCAAAGCCTAGGAATACTTCGAAGGGAATGTCATCTCCATACTTATTTAATGATGTAGAACACTTTGGACATTGTTTATCCACAAGATCACTTCCAGAAAACACTTGAAGTTTTTGCATATCAACAAATTCTGAATATTTACAATTTGGACACGAATAATGAGGTGCCAATGGATTAACCTCTGTAATACCTGTTAATGTAGCAACAATACTTGATCCTACCGAACCTCTAGATCCTACTTGATATCCATCCATATTAGATTTTTTTACTAGTTTTTGAGCTATGATATACATAACAGAATATCCATTTTTTATTATTGCATCTAATTCTTTCTGTACTCTCTTTTCAATATTCTCAGGTAATGGCTTGCCATAAATCTCATAAGCTTTTTCTAAAGTCATATCTCTTAGCATCTCATCCGATCCATCTATTATAGGCGGATAAGTTCCTTTTGGTATGGGAGATATCTCTTCAATTTGTTCGTTAATTTTTCTAGGGTTTTTTATTACTACTTCGAACGCTCTACTATCCAAATATGAAAATTCTTCTAGCATTTCATCAGTTGTTAAAAAATGGTAATCATTGTCGTATTCGCCCCTATTATTTTTTACTGAGTGCTTCAAAATTTTTCTGGATTCTCGCAACTCCTCATCTAAATAATGTACATCTCCCGTAGCAACAACTAATTTGTCAAATTCATCTCCTAATTTTAAAATTTGTTTATTAATGTCTTCTAGTTCTTTAGCGTCGTTAAAATATTCAGGAATTAAATTCAAATTGTTTTTTGTGGGTTGAATTTCTAAATAGTCATAGTAATTAATAATTTTACTTATTCTTTCCTTAGAATAATTTTTAATTATTCCTTGGAACAATTCTCCATCTTGACACGCACTACCTATTAACAAACCATCTTTATGATCTTCAAAAACTGATTTAGGAACTTTGGGAGTATAATTGAAATTTTCAATATGGGAAAGAGAAACTAATTTGTATAAATTTTTTAAACCAATTAGATTTTTAGCTAAAACAACCGCATGGTAAGATTGTCCCATATGTTTTTCTCTTTTATTTATTAAAGATTCTATATATTCTAAAGTTTCATTGAAGTCATTATTATTGTAGCCTTCTTCTAATAATTTAATAAATATTTCTCCAGTTGCTTTTGCGTCATCTACTGCTCTATGAGCATTTTCTAAAGAAACTCCAAGTCTTTTGGCCACATTTCCTAAACTATGACTTCTTACGTTTGAATAGAAAATTCTAGATAATTCCAAGGTGTCTATATATGGTTTTCTAAAGTTTAATCCATTTTTTTCAAAACTATTTTTAATAAAACTAATATCAAAGGATGCATTGTGTGCTACCAAAATTGAATTTGAAATGAAATTATTAAAATCATTTATAACTTCACCAATTTCAGGCTGATTTACAAGCATAGAGTCAGTAATTCCTGTTAATGCAATTATTTCATCCTTTAAAGGCTCCTTTGGATTAATTAAAATATTAAAGCTACTAACAATCTCTCCTTTTTTTATTTTAATTGCACCAATTTCAATAATTTTATCATTTTTTGCAGAAAATCCAGTAGTCTCTACGTCAAATACTACAAAACTATCAAGTGAGTTATCCAGATATTCCCTATCTTTAATTATATCATCATAGTCATCTACTAAATTTATTTCCATTCCATACAATATTTTCACACCATATTTAAGACCTGCGTTCATTGCATTTGGAAATCCTTGTACTACGCTGTGATCTGTTATAGCAATTGCATCGTGACCCCAAAATTTTGCACGTTTAATGTAATTTTCCACTCCGCTTATGCCATCTTGTGCACTCATTGAAGTGTGAAGGTGAAGTTCAATTCTTTTTTCATCACTTAAGTCTTCTCTTGGGCTTACTTCATAAACTTCAAAATAAGAAGGTTTTATATAATTTGATTTTACAAAAGTATCAAAAGTCATTTCTCCAATTACTTTTATTCCCATTCCTTCTGTTATGCCATTTTTATATTTATCTACATCTTCTTTATTTAAAAATACTTTTACATAAGTGGATTCTGTATAATCGGTGTAGCTAATGGTTAATATTTGTTTCTCTCCATTCAGTATTTCTTTGAATTCAATACTATAAATTATTCCACTAGTAACACAATTTCCATAGACTGTATCTAAGTTTTTGATATCAACATCTGGAGGAATATTTTTAGGGATTTTCTTATAGGTTATAGGGCCATTATTTTCTAGAGGAATTAAATTAATCTTCTTTTTTATAGGCTCGTTTATTATTTGAATTTTGCTTTCAATTTCATTTTCTTCTGTTACGATTCTATTTAAAAAATTTTCAATTTCTTTATCTTCAAACTTTTCTTCTATTGTAAGATTGCATTCTAAATTATTACATATCATAGATAGCTCTTCTTTTTTTTCATCATCTATTGGTTCAAATATTTTTAGATTAACATCTATTCCTTCAACGTCTAATTTAAATTGATAATCCTTCATAGAAAATTCTTTTGAAATAAAGTTTCTAATTTCTTCTTCTTTACTTTCTAAATCAAAATTAAAGAACTCTATTTCTACATCGAGTTCTTCAAGATTATTTAGGAAGTTTTTTTGGATTTCATATATTTGATTTTCTTCTATTGAATTTTTCGAAGTCAAACTAACCAAAACTTTCTCCATTGATTTAAATATTTTCACATCTTCAATATATATATTAGAAAAGCTTCGATCAAGATTTGGAAATACTTCGGTTATATTTTTACTTTTTAATTCCATTTGTTGCTTACAAACCTTCCTCTTCAAAGTTTATCAGTTCAATAAGTCTATCTATCAGTTTAGATTCTTCAACTCTATCTAAAACTTTTCCTTCTTTAAATATAACTCCTTCTCCATTCATACCAGTTATTCCATAGTCTGCTTCTTTAGCTTCACCAGGCCCATTAACAATGCAACCCATTACAGCAATCTTTTTATTACCCTTAATCTCATGGGATCTAGATTCTAATTCTTTAACCATATCAATCAACTGTATATCAGTTCTTGAGCAAGTTGGACAAGAAACAATTTCTACACCAAATTTTCGAAGTCCAAGGGACTGCAAAATATATTTAGCGACTTTAATTTCTTCCAAAGGATTTTCACTTAAGGAAACTCTAATAGTATCACCAATGCCCATATACAAAAGAGTTCCAATTCCTATTGATGACTTTACAGAACCTCTTAATAGTCCACCAGCTTCTGTAACTCCTAAATGTATAGGATAGGGGCATTCTTTTCTCAATTGTATATTGCTGTTTATATTCATTTTCACATCGCTAGCTTTGATTGAAACTTTTATATTATTAAAATTGAATTTTTCAAGTATTTGTATTTCCTTTAAAGCACTTTCAACTAAAGATTTTTCATTAACACCTTTATACTTATCCAAAAGTTCAAAGGAGATAGAGCCAGAATTGACTCCAATGCGTATAGGAATACCAAAGTGCTTACAAGAGTTTACAACTTCTTTTACTTTCAATTCTGATCCAATATTTCCAGGATTAATCCTAATGCAATCTGCACCATTTTCAGCGGCCATTAATGCCAATTTATGGTCAAATTGTATATCAGCAATCAGAGGAATACTAATTTGTTTTTTGATAGCTTTAAGTGCATCTCCGTCTTCTTTGCTTGATACAGCTACTCTTACAAGTTCACAACCTTGTTCCTCAAGATTTTGTATTTGTTTTATAGTGTTAGCTACATCCATAGTCTTAGTATTAGTCATGGATTGTATAGATATAGGACTTCCGCCTCCAATTTTAACACTACCTACTTCTATCATTTTTGATAAACTCATTTTTTCTCCCATTTCTATATTCTTGGATTTAATATATCGTTAAAAATTGTGACGTACAAAATCAACCCAAATAACAAAGTTAATCCAACAATATTTAAACTCATTTTTACTTTGTCTGGAACTTCTTTTTTTGTAATCATTTCAATCAAATTAATTAATATAGTTCCCCCATCAAGTGCTGGAAATGGCAATAAGTTAAATGCTCCAAGATTTGCACTTATTACACCAGCAATAAATAGCATTGACATTAATCCACTGTTAGCCTGACTTCCTATAACTCTAACTATGCCAATAGGGCCACTCAATTCTGAAACACTAGCTGTTCCACTAATTAATTCTCCAATAAAAAAATATACACTTTTTACTACATCTACAGTTTGTTTAATCGAAGCTTCAAAAACTCCACTCATCGACTTTCTTTTGGGTATAATTCCAATTATTGTACTACCATTTTCTTCAATAGGATGAACTTCTATGGCTATAACTGAGCCATCTCTATCTACATTTACTATAACCATTTCTTTAAAAGCTGCATTTAATGTATTAGAAATATCTCCCCACTCTTCTATCTTAACATCATCAATAGAAATGATAATATCACCAGATTGAATGCCAGCAGACATTGCAGGAGAATTATCTATTACATTTTCAACTTCTGTGCTAGGTATACCTAAATTTAAATACACAATAGAAAATAGCAATATAGCCAAAATAAAATTCATAACAGCTCCAGCAACAATAACTGAAATCCTCTTTATTGGAGAAGCATTATTGAAACTTCTTGGATTGTCAGAATCTTCTTCCTCTCCTTCCATGGCAACATAGCCACCAATCGGAAGAGCTCTAAAAGAATATTGAGTTTCCACTCCTTTTTTAGAAAAAATCTCAGGTCCCATACCTATAGAAAATTCATTGACTTGAATGTTATTGATTTTTGCAATAATAAAATGTCCAAATTCATGGACAAGAACTACTAATAAAAAAATAAAAATTGAATATATAATTGACATTAATTCACTCCTTAAAAGTAAAAGTATAAGTACAAAATTAAAACTACAGGAGCAACAAGAATTACTGAATCAAATCTATCTAATATTCCACCATGACCAGGAATCAAATTGCCAAAATCTTTAATTCCAGTATCTCTTTTAATTCTAGATGCTACTAAATCTCCACACTGAGCAATAATTGAACCTACAGTACCTAAAACTATATCTATAGGTAATAAACTAATACCAAAATACGATAAATATAAAGAAGTAATAATTATTGAAGCAATTATTCCTCCAATTGAGCCTTCAATGGACTTTTTAGGACTCACATCTGGTATTAATTTATGTTTTCCCACCGATATACCCACTAAATATGCAAAACTATCTGTAGAAAAAGCAATAATAAAAATCAATCCAATGAATACAACATTTTTTATTAAAGCAATAGATGAAAATCCAAGTATTACATATAGTAAAGAGAAAGATAAACATGCAACATTTATAATATTATTTCTCATAAATAATAAGTCAAATAAGCTCATTCCCATAATTATATAAACTGTTAAGATAATAGAATCAAAATAATAAATTTCAAAAAAACTAAATAATGAAGCTATAACTAGATAAGATGCCTTTAAACTAATATTTAGTTTTAAAAACGCTCTTCTCAATTCAAATAGTCCAATAAGAATTAAAAAAAATACGGAAATATTTATCAAAATTCCGTCAATATATATGACAGTACCTAATATAATAATGCCAAATATTGAAGCTAAAATTCTAATCCAAAATTCTGACAATTAAACTCCCCCAAATCTTCTATCTCGTTTTTGATAATCAATAATTGATTTGTAAAATTCACCAGAATCAAAATCTGGCCAAAGTACATCACTAAAATAAAGTTCAGCATAAGCTATTTGATACAATAAAAAATTACTTATTCGAAGCTCTCCGCTAGGTCTAATCAACAAATCTACATTTGAATTATTTTTAGTGAATAATCTTTCTTGAAAATCTATTTCTTTTATGTTTTGAATATCTTCAATAGATTTATCTTTATAATCCAAAATCATTTGTTTACATGCAGATAAAATTTCTTGTCTACTACCATAGTTTAAACAGATGTTTAGAACCATGCCTGTATTATTTTTTGTCTTTTCTATGGCATATTGAACCTTCATTAAAGTCTTTGGTGGTAGTTCTAAAAGATTTCCTAAAACTTCTAATTTAACATTGTTCTCATCTAATTCTTCAATATAGTTTTCTATGAATTTTATCACTAAGAACATAATTTTTTCAACTTCATCAATAGGTCTTTTCCAGTTTTCTGTTGAAAATGCAAATAAAGATAGAACACTTATTCCTAAATTGGATGCTGTTCTAACTATTTCTACAACTCTATTAGCTCCTTCTAAATGACCATAAGATCTTATCTTATTTTGTCTTTTAGCCCAACGACCATTCCCATCCATAATAATTGCTACATGGTTGGGTAGTTTTTTAAAATCAATTTCACTTGATGATATTTCTTTATTATCCATAGATAGATTATAATACATATATACAATTTATTCCATAAAAATAGCCAAGTTTCATCTTGGCTATTTTCTTAGATTTCCATTATTTCTTCTTGTTTTTTTGCTGTAATTTCATCTATTTCTTTTATAATTTTATCTGTTAATTCTTGGATATCTCCTTCGACGTTTCTTCGTTCATCTTCAGAAACTTCACTGGATTTTTCCATTTTTTTAATTTGATCCATTGCATCTCGTCTGATATTTCTAATTGATACTTTTGCATTCTCACCATAACCACTTACTTGTTTAGTAAGATCTTGTCTTCTTTCAGTAGTTAGAGGTGGTATAGCCAGACGTATAACTTTTCCATCGTTAGATGGATTGATACCTATATCAGATCTTTGTATAGCTTTTTCTATTTCGCCAATCAAACTTGCATCCCAAGGCTGAATAGTAATTAGCCTAGCTTCTGGAACAGAAATTCCAGCGACTTGATTTAGTGGAGTCTCAACTCCATAATAAGGAACTGTAATTTTATCTAAAATAGCAGGATTTGCTCTTCCAGCTCTAACGGATTTTAATTCTTCAGTATAAACTGAAACACTTCTTTTCATTTTATCTTCAAATGGTTTCAAAAAAGTATTCATTTCTACACTCCTTCTTTTACAATGGTTCCAATGTTTTTTCCAATTAACACATCTACTATATTACTTGGATTGTCAATTCCAAAAACAATTAATGGAATATTATTATCCATACATAAAGATGTAGCAGTTGCATCCATTATTTTTAAATCTAAATTCAGTATTTCTTTGTAAGTCAATTTTTCAAATTTTTTAGAATTTGGATCTTCATTGGGATCAGAACTGTATATTCCATCTGTGCCTTTTTTTGCCAAAAGTATGACATCCGCGTCAATTTCTGCAGCTCTTAATGCTGCGGTAGTATCTGTTGAAAAAAATGGGTTTCCTGAACCAGCAGCAAATATTACCACTCGTTTCTTTTCCAAATGACGTATAGCACGTCTTCTTATATACGGTTCTGCAACAGCTCGCATTTCAATTGCTGATTGAACTCTTGTAACTACACCTATTTTTTCTAGTGAGTCTTGTAGAGCAATAGCATTCATAACAGTACCTAACATTCCAACATAGTCTGATGCGGCCCTATCATCTAATTTAGCATCTCTACCTCGCCAGAAATTTCCACCGCCAACTACTATACTTACTTCTACTCCTAAATCTACCGCTTTTTTTATCTCATTTGCTATGGTAGTCATAGTCTCGATATCAACACCCACTCGCTTATCGCCAGCTAGGGCCTCACCGCTCAGTTTTAGTACAATTCTTTTAAATATTGGCTGCATTGGAACACCTCTATTATTTACCAATTTGTTTAGCTACTTCTTCTGCGAAATCTTCTTCTCTTTTTTCTAATCCTTCTCCTAGTTCATATCTAACAAATCTTCTAATTTTAATATTTTCACCAATTTTTGCAGCTAAATCAGTTAAAAGTTCTCCTATAGTAATATCAGAATCTTTGATAAATTTTTGATCTAATAATACGATATCTTCATAAAATTTATCTAATCTTCCTTCAACCATTTTTTCTACAATGTGCTCTGGTTTACCTTCGTTTAATGCTTGTTGTTTTAATACTTCTTTTTCATGCTCTAACTCTTCAGTTGGAACTTCTTCTCTTGTAAGGTATTTAGGGTTTGCTGCAGCAACTTGCATAGCTATATCTTTGCAAAATTGTTTAAATTCATCATTTTTTGCAACAAAGTCAGTTTCAGAGTTTACTTCAACGATTACCCCAATTCTTCCTCCATGAATATAGGATTCAATCAAACCTTCAGAAGCGATTCTGTCAGATTTCTTTTGAACGCTGGATATTCCTTTTTCTCTAAGCCAATCAATTGCTTTTTCTAGATTTCCTTCATTTTCTACAAGAGCTTTCTTACAATCCATCATTCCAGCCCCTGTAATATCTCTCAATTCTTTTACTAATGCAGCAGTTATTTCCATATTTTCCTCCTTATTTACTATAAAATAAGAGTCCTTAATAAAAGAACTCTTAATTAACTATTCTTGAGCTTCTTCTGTGTCTTCTTCAGAGAAACTATCTAATTCCTCATCTTCAATTTCTTCAAAGTCTTCATCTTCAGAATTTTCGTCAGAGACTTCAATTTCCTCATCTTCATCAAAGAAAATTTCTCCATCTTTTCCTTCAATAATTGCATCAGCTATTGTTTTTGTAATTAATTTTACCGCTCTAATAGCATCGTCATTTCCAGGAATTGGATAGTCTATTTCATCTGGGTCACAATTCGTATCGATTATAGCAATTGTAGGTATTCCTAAAATTTGAGCTTCTTTAACTGCAATATCTTCTTTTTTAGGATCTACAATGTAAAGAATATCTGGAACTCTCTTCATGTTTTTAATTCCGCCTAGAAACTTTTCAAGTTTATCTCTTTCAGCTAACATTTTCAAAATTTCTTTTTTAGGGAACACATTGATAGATCCATCTTCTTCCATTCTGTTTAACTCGTGAAGTCTATCGATTCTCTTTTTGATTGTTTCAAAGTTTGTTAAAAGACCACCTAACCATCTTTGGTTAATATAGTGCATTCCTGATCTTTTTGCTTCTGACTCAATTGATTCTTGAGCTTGTTTTTTTGTTCCAACAAAAAGAACTTCTCCACCTTCAGCTACAACTTCTCTCATAAAGGCATAAGCTTTTTCAATTTCTACTACAGTCTTTTGTAAGTCAATGATGTAGATTCCATTTCTCTCTGTAAAAATATACTTAGCCATCTTTGGATTCCATCTTCTTGTTTGATGTCCAAAGTGTACACCTGCTTCAAGCAGGGATTTCATAGATATTACTGACATATTTCCTCCTGTGTTTTTTAACTCTACCATAAACGTCTCTTGAAATAGGGACCTTTTGGCAACTCCTAATTCATCTGCTTATGTGATTCATTTACGTAGTAAATTATAACATAATCCTTTTGACAGTTCAATTTAAAAAGATTTTCTCTCTTTAACCCTTGCACTCTTACCAACTCTATCTCTTAAATAGAATAATTTAGCTCTTCTAACTCTACCCATTCTTACCAAGTCAATTCCTGCAATTCTTGGTGAATGTAATAAAAATGTTCTCTCTACTCCTACTCCATAAGAAATTCTTCTTACAGTAAAAGTAGTTTTAACTCCGCTTCCTTGAATTTTTAATACAATTCCTTCAAAAGCTTGTACTCTCTCTCTAGAACCTTCGATAATTCTATAGTTAACTCTAATTGTATCTCCAACTCTAAATTGAGTAATTTCTTCTTTTAATTGCTCTTGTTCAAGCATGTTAATTATGTCCATACTAACCTCCTAATTTATAAACTATTCTTTTTTTAGCATATCTGGTCTAACTGACATAGTTATGTCAATAGCCTCTTGTTTTCTATATTCTTCTATTTCTTTATGATTTCCTGATAATAACACTTCTGGAACTTCCAATCCTTCGAATATTGAAGGTCTTGTGTATTGATGATATTCTAATAAATTATTTGAGAAGCTTTCATCTACTGAAGACTCTTCGTTACCTAAAACTCCTGGTAATAATCTACTAATAGAATCAACTAATACTAATGCCCCTAATTCTCCGCCTGTTAATATATAATCTCCTATGGAAATTTCTTCATCCACATACTTATCTATGATTCTCTGATCTATTCCTTCGTAATGACCACAAATCAATACAATATGTTCTTTCTTAGAAAGATTTATAGCAACGTCTTGAGTAAAGACCTTCCCTCTAGGTGATAAATAAATAATATAAGAGTTCTCTTTTTGTACTGATTTTATACAATCTGAAAGAGGTTGTGGTGTCATAACCATTCCTGGCCCACCGCCATAAGGATAATCATCAACTTTTTTA
This sequence comes from Tissierellia bacterium, assembly GCA_012728775.1. The sequence continues at coordinate 6,905 of JAAYEN010000101.1, read as the reverse complement.
TGTTTATTCAACGAAAAGTCTCTAATATTTATAGAATTAACTTCTACTAACTCCTCTGAAATTCCTCTTTTTATTATACTATAATTTTTAATGGAATCAGTAAATTCTGGAAATAATGTTAATATATCAAATTTCATCAAATATTCCTTCTATTGGAGATATTATTATTTCTTTTTTATCAATATCTACATTAATTATAAACTCATTTACCGCAGGTATTAATCCCCGCAAGCTATCTGATTCTACAATGTATACATCATTAGAAGCGCCTTGCACTATCTCCTTAACAGTTCCTAGAAATTCTTTTGCTTCATTATAAATGCTACATCCAAGTATGTCTGAAAGATAATAATTTCCCTCTGGGAGTATAGCTTCATCATCTGATTTAATATAAATTCTAGAATCTTTAAATTTCATCACGTCATTGATATCAGAGTATTCTTTGAACTCTAAAATAACTAAGTTTTTAAAATATGACACCTTATTAATATTTACAAGTTCTTTACTTTCACCTAAATATACATGCCCATACTCTTCAAATCGATTAACGTCAAATGTATACGGAAAAACTTTTACATTACCTTTTATTCCGTGTGTATTAGTTATTACGCCCACTAATGTGTACATCAATCTGTTTCCATTATTTTCAAATTATATTCAATTCCTTTACGTAACGATATAGCTCTTAGAATATTTCTAATATTTTTAGCAATTTTACCTTTTTTGCCAATTATTCTACCCAAATCTTCATCTGCGACATAAAGTTCTAGCAAAATTTCCTTATCACCTATTTGATTCTCTACAATCCTAATTTCTTCAGGTTTAGTGACAATGTGTTTTGCAATGTATTCTACTAATTCTTTCATTGAATTCACTGTAACTAGTTAGTAGTTTCAGTTTCTTCTACAGTTACTTCTTCAACTGATTCTTGAATAACTTCTTCAGTTTCTCTATTTTCTACTGTAGAATTTGTAGTATTTCCGTAAACATCGAAATTATTAAAAAGTCTACTAACTACATCTGTAGGTTTAGCACCTTTTTTAATCCATTCGTTAGCTTTTTCGTTGTCTACTTTTAAAGTAATAGGTTCTGTTAATGGATTGTAATAACCTATTTCTTCAATGAATTTTCCATCTCTAGGAGCTCTTGAATCCGCTACTACTATTCTGTAGAATGGATTCTTTTTACTTCCCATTCTCCTCAATCTAATCTTTACTGCCATAATGCACCTCCGTATTATAGTGAAAAAGGAAATTTTCCTCTACCCTTTTTCATGTTTTTTTCCATGCTTCCAAACTGCTTCATCATCTTTTTTAAATCTTTAAATTGTTTTAGCAATTTGTTTACATCTGTTACTTGCGTACCACTACCATCAGCTATTCTTTTTCTTCTTGACCTATCTATTATTTCAGGTTTTTCCCTTTCTTTGAAGGTCATTGACTTTATTATAGCTTCAATTCTATCAAATTCTTTCTCATCTACACTGACTCCTTTTAGAGCCGATTTATTTACTCCAGGTATCATAGATATAATATCTTCTAGAGGACCCATACTACGAACCTGTTCTAATTGGCTTAAATAATCTTCTAATGTGAAAGATTGATCCCTAAGTTTTTGTTCTAATTCTTTGGCACTTTTCTCATCGATAGCAGATTCAGCCTTCTCAATAAGACTTAAAACATCTCCCATCCCTAATATTCTTGATGCCATTCGATCTGGATGAAAAGTTTCTAAGTCATTTAGCTTTTCTCCCATACCAACAAGCTTAATGGGTTTGTCTACTACACCTCTAATTGATAAAGCTGCCCCACCTCTTGCATCACCATCTAATTTAGTAAGTACAATACCTGTAACTTCTAAATTTTCATTGAAACTTTTTGCAACATTAACTGCATCTTGACCAGTCATAGCATCTACAACAAGTAATATTTCGTTGGGATTAGTTGATAGTTTAATGTTTTTTATTTCATCCATCATACTATCATCTATATGGAGACGACCAGCAGTATCAATAATTACTACATCATTTCCATTCTTTTTGGCGAATTCTATACCTGCTTTGGCTATATCCACTGGATTTATTTTATCGCCCATTGTAAACACTGGAACATCTACTTGTTTTCCAACAGTCTCTAATTGTTTTATAGCTGCTGGCCTATATATATCAGCTGCAACTAATAATGGTCTTTTATTTTCTTTTTTTAAGTTTAGGGCAAGTTTACCACTTGTGGTAGTTTTACCTGCACCTTGTAACCCGCACATGAGTATGACTACTGGAGATTTTCCAGATATATTTAGCTTCTCGGCTTCACCACCCATCATAAGGGTTAATTCTTCATTAACTATTTTTATTACTTGTTGTCCTGGAGTTAAACTCTCCATGACTTCAGAACCTATGGTTCTTTCTTTAATAGTTTTGACAAAATCTTTAACAACTTTATAGTTTACGTCAGCTTCGAGTAAAGCAAGTCTAACTTCTCTCATAGCTTCATCTACATTTTCAGTTGTCAATTTTCCTCTGCCAGTTAATTTTCCTAATGCATTTTGTAGTCTTTCTGATAAGTTTTCAAACATTAAGCATCCAACTCCTCTACAATTTCATCTAATAAGATTATTATATCGTCATTATCACACTTTTCTCTAATGACATTAATTAATTCTTTAATCCGATTACTTTTGTTATTAAGTAACAAGTTTTCTTCAAATCTTTCTAATTCCTTTACTGCCCTTTTGAGATTTTCCGAAACTCCTTGTTTACTAATACCTATTTCCTCAGCAATTTCAGATAAAGTATAGTCTAATCTATAATAATAATAAAAAGATTTATTCTGATTATCTGTAAGTAATTTACCATAATAATCATAAAGAGAATTTAACCTGACTATATCTTTTATCAAAATTACCTCCTAGTTTACCATCAAGTTTTTTCATTGACTGAGTAATTATATACAAACAAAATAAAAATGTCAAGGATTTTCCTTGACATAAAATTTATTTTCTTACTACATTTATCAGGTCTCTAATAACTTCCCCTCCAATTATCATACCGGATACAGGAGGTAAGAAAGCAATACTTGGAATAAAACCTAAATCCTTCTCAATTGCTTCTTCATCAGAATATACTACTTTTAAATCTTGAACACCTTCTCTTCTCAATCTATTCCTCATTCTTCTAGCAAGGGGGCATCCTTTTGTTTCATAAATATCCCCAATTTTTAAACGAGTAGGATCAAGTCTTTTTCCTGCCCCCATAGCGGAAATTATTTTAATATCTCGATCTTTACAATATTTTATCAACAAAATTTTTGAACTTATATAATCTATTGCATCTATTACGTAATCATAATTATCTAAATTAAATATTTCAATGTTTGATGCGTCTAACTTCTCTTTAAATATTTTAACTTCGGCATGGGGGTTTATAGATAAAATTCTATCTTTTTGCACTACTACTTTATCTTTTCCTATTGTATCTACTGTGGCTATTAATTGTCTATTAATATTTGTTATGTCCACAATATCATAATCACAAAGCAAGAATTCTCCAATTCCTGACCTCGCAAGTACTTCCACTGCCCCGCTTCCTACTCCGCCTGTTCCAAAGATAGCTATTTTTGAATTAATTAATTTTTCTAAATTTTCTCTTTCAATAAGACCTTCAGTTCTTTCTAAATACTTGTATTCCATATTTATTTTTCATCAAATTTTAATAAAGACTCTACTTCATAGCCAGAAAGCTTCTCTCGTCCGCCCAGACCAACTAATTCAATCATAAAGATACATGCTAATACTTTTCCGCCTAATTCTTCAACTAGGTTCGCAGTGGCTTTGCATGTTCCTCCAGTAGCCAAAAGATCATCTACTATTAAAACTTTTTCTCCTTCATTAATAGCATCAATATGTAACTCTACTACATCTTTGCCGTATTCTAATCCATATGATTCTTTTATAGTATCATGAGGTAATTTTCCAGGTTTTCTCACAGGTACAAATCCACAATTCATAGCATATGCTAAACAAGCTCCAATAATAAAACCTCTAGCTTCAACTCCAACGATTTGATCTGGATTATATTTTTTTGCTAAAGTTGCTAGTTGGTTTATTGCCTCATGAAAAGCCTCTTTGTCTCTTAATAAAGTAGTAATATCTCTAAAAATAATACCATCTACTGGATAATCATAAATATTTCTAATTTTGTCTTTTAAATTCATATTTGCCTCCATGGATTTCATTTCACTATATATTATATAAAATATCCAAAATTTATCTTTCTATTTATTAACTATACCACAATAATTTTTTTCTTACTATGATTTTTACATAGTTTTAAATTAGATTATGATATAATTTAAATGAGGTGATTAAATTGAATAATATATTATTTTCCGATGAACGATTAAAATATCTTAAGCTACTTTCAAAATCATATAAAAATGTTAATTCTGTAGTTTCAAAAATTATTGATCTAAAAAGCGTTCTATATATGCCTAAAGCTACTGAGCATTTTGTTTCAGATATACATGGAGAATACGAAGCTTTTTATCATGTAATAAATAATGCTTCTGGAGTAATTAAGAATTATATAATAGAACTTTTTAATAATGAGATGAATGAAGAGGAAAAAGCAGAACTTGCTACTGTCATATATTATCCTGAAACAAAATTAGCAAGACTTGAACAAGAAGGCAAAATAACAGACGAGTGGTTGAATGAAACTTTAAGACGTTTGATAGAAATGACAAGAAGAGTCGGTTCAAAATATAATAGAGAAAAGATTACAGAAGCTTTCTCCTCTGACATATCTTATATTCTTCAGGAATTGATATTTGAAAGTCCTGAAAATAGACATAAAGAACAGTATTATAAAACCATTTTTTCTGAAATTATTAAAATGAAAACCGCTAAGGTTTATATTATTGAACTATCTTCTTTGATCAAAAGGTTTGCTGTAGAGCACTTACATGTTTTAGGCGATATATACGATAGAGGAAACCAGGCGGAACTTGTGATGGATTATATAATTAATCACCACGATGCAGACGTTCAATTAGGAAATCACGATATAGTATGGTATGGAGCCCATACTGGTTCAGAAGCTCTTGTAGCTAATGCTATTAGAATTGCTGTTAGATATAATAATTTATCTACATTAGAAGATGGATATGGAATAAACCTTCTTCCACTGGTAACCTTTGCTCTAGAAACATATAGAGATGATTCATGTCTACGTTTTATACCCAAAGGAGAAGTTTCTGGAACTGAAATGGATATGCTTACAAAAGTTCATAAAGCCATATCGATAATACAGTTTAAAGCAGAATCTAAAATAATTTCTAGGCACCCAGAATTTAATATGCAAGATAGAGATTTAATAAAAAATATTTCATTAGACAATAAAAAAGTTACAGCTTATGGCATTGAATATGATATGTTAGATGACAATTTCCCTACCTTAATAAATGGTGTGGAATATACTGATGAAGAAAAATATGTAATAGATAAATTAGTAGATTCTTTTAAAAATAGTACTAGACTAACAGAACATATGAAATTTTTAGCTGATAAAGGAGATATTTATAACATCTTTAACGACAATCTTTTATTCCATGGATGCATACCATTGGATTCAGATGGAAGTTTTACAGATACAATCTTTATGGGTTCAAAATTAAAAGGTAAACAGCTTTTAGATGTTCTAAATAACACTGTTAAAAAAGCATTTTATACACAAAATGACAAAGACAGAACTTATTATAACGATATATTATGGTATTTATGGTGTGGTAAAGACTCACCTTTATTTGGTAAAACTAAAATGACTACTTTCGAAAGATATTTTATTGAAGATAAAAAAACTCATAACGAACCCAAAAACCACTACTACGATTTTAGAGATGATGAAGAAGTCATGAGAAAAATATTAAATGAATTTGGCATAACTAATGAAATTGGAAAAATAATCAATGGTCACGTTCCTGTTAAAGCTACCCATGGTGAAAACCCAATTAAAGCTAGAGGAAAACTTATAGCTATAGATGGCGGATTTTCTGAAGCCTACCAAAGTACCACGGGAATTGCAGGTTATACACTAATATCCAATTCTTATGGGCTACTTATTGCTACCCATGAACCCTTAAAACCTCTGGATGAAGTTATTGATAATAATATTGATATAACTAGTAATACTGAATTTGCTTTAGAATATAATAGTAGAAGAAGAGTGGCACTTACAGATTTAGGAATCAGTATAAAAGAGAGAATCGACGACTTAACTGATTTATTATCAGCATATAGAAGCGGACAACTTCAAGAAGAAAAATAAAGAAAACCTGAATTTAATTCAGGTTTTCATCATTTTCTATTCCAAATATGGAACTTATAAAGGAATTTGAGTCAAAAGGCTGTAAGTCGTTAATTTGTTCTCCTACTCCAATATAGACTACGGGTATTTGTAGTTCATGTATTAATGGAAGCACAATTCCACCTTTAGCAGTTCCATCTAATTTTGTAATAACAATACCAGTTACATTTGCTACTTCTTTGAATTCTCTTGCTTGTAAAAGTGCATTTTGACCTGTAGTGGCATCCAATACAATCAATGATTCTTTATTAGCCTCGGGGAAATTTTTGTCAATAATTCTATACATCTTTTCCAGCTCATTCATTAAATTTGCTTTATTATGCAATCTTCCAGCAGTATCACATAATATTATGTCAATATTTCTTGCTTTTGCAGCTTGAATTGCATCAAATACAACTGCAGCTGGATCCGATCCTTCACTATGATGTACTATGTCCACATTTGCCCGTTTAGCCCATTCTTGTAGCTGTTCTGTTGCAGCTGCTCTAAAAGTATCTGCAGCAACTAAAAGAACTTTCTTACCTTGATTTTTATATTTATAAGC
>JAAYEN010000223.1 GCA_012728775.1 Tissierellia bacterium | reverse complement strand
TACCAAATATGAGAAACTGGAGTTGCTAACTCTATATGCCCCATTCTTTCTCTACGAACTTTGGCTTTAGTTACTTCAACACCACATTTTTCACATATAACGCCTTTGTATCTTACTCTTTTGTATTTACCACAATTACATTCCCAGTCTTTTACAGGACCGAAAATCTTCTCACAAAATAATCCCTCTTTTTCAGGTTTTAAGGTTCTATAATTAATAGTCTCAGGTTTTTTTACTTCCCCGTAAGACCATTCTCTAATTTTATCCGATGATGCCAATCCAATCTGTATAGAATTTATTACATCTTTACTATCCAAATGAGTCGCTCCCTTCATTCAAAAACATTCGTTAAAGTAATACTAATCTTCGTCGTCGTAGTCGTCTTCGCCACCTAAGGTAAATCCTTCTGGTATTTCGTCGCCTCCAATTTTTCTAATTCCGGAAATGACATTTCTATCTCCCAAATCAGTATCATCATCTTCATACTTATCTCCTGAGCTGTCGATTCTACTTAAATCGTCATCTAGGTCATCATCTAAGTTCATTTCTCGATTATCTAAATCCAACACCTTTACATCAAGGGCTAAGGATTGAAGTTCTTTAATCAATACCTTAAAGGATTCAGGTATTCCAGGTTCAGGTATATTATCGCCTTTGACGATAGATTCATAAGTCTTAACTCTACCTACTATATCGTCTGATTTAATAGTCAACATTTCTTGCAGAGTATGAGATGCCCCATATGCTTCTAGAGCCCAAACCTCCATCTCTCCAAATCTTTGTCCACCAAATTGAGCTTTACCACCTAATGGTTGTTGAGTTACTAGTGAATAAGGACCAGTAGATCTAGCGTGAATCTTTTCATCAACTAAGTGATGAAGTTTCAACATATACATATAACCTACAGTTACAGGCCCATCGTAATATTCACCCGTTCTACCATCTTTTAATTGTATTTTTCCATCTTCAGGATATCCCGCATCTCTAAGAGCTAGTGCTATATCATCTTCATTAGCTCCATCAAATACTGGTGTTGCAACATGCCATCCCAGTTTTTTTGCAGCTAAACCTAAATGGACTTCCAAAACTTGTCCTAAATTCATACGTGATGGTACACCTAGTGGATTTAATACTATTTCTACAGGAGTTCCATCAGGTAGATATGGCATATCTTCTCTAGGTAATATTCTAGAAATTACACCTTTATTTCCATGTCGTCCACACATTTTGTCTCCGACAGAAATCTTTCTTTTTGTAGCTACATAAACCCTAACCATCTCATTAACACCAGGATTTAATTCGTCGCCGTTTTCCCTAGTAAAAGTTCTAACATCTATTACTATTCCTGCTTCTCCATGAGGAACCCTTAAGGATGTATCCCTTACTTCTCTAGCTTTTTCACCGAAGATAGCTCTCAAAAGTCTCTCTTCAGGACTTAATTCAGTTTCCCCCTTAGGAGTAACTTTACCTACTAAAATATCTCCAGCACGAACTTCAGCACCAATTCTAATTATGCCCCTATCGTCAAGATCTTTTAGCATATCTTCTCCTACGTTAGGAATATCTCTAGATATTTCTTCAGCACCTAATTTAGTCTCTCTAGCTTCTGATTCGTACTCTTCGATGTGAACAGAAGTTAAAGTATCATTGATTACTAAGTCCTCGCTAATTAACATAGCGTCCTCGTAGTTGTAACCTTCCCAGTTCATAAATGCTATACGAATATTCTTTCCAAGAGCCATCTCGCCCATATCTGTACTCGGTCCATCTGCTAATACTTGACCTTTTGTAACTCTTTCTCCAAGAGAGATAATTGGTCTTTGGTTTATAGTAGTGCCAGCATTTGCTCTTTTAAATTTCTTTAAATTATATCTTCTGATACTCTTATCAGAGTCTCTTTTAACATCTATATAGTTTGCAGAGATTTTAGAAACTTCACCATCATCTTCGCAAATTATTACTACACCTGAGTCAGTAGCAGCTTTATATTCTATACCAGTTCCTATAATAGGAGCTTCTGTTACGATAAGAGGTACAGCTTGACGCTGCATGTTCGCACCCATCAAAGCTCGGTTAGCGTCATCATTTTCCAAAAATGGAATCATCGCAGTTCCTACTGAAACGATTTGTCTTGGAGAAACGTCCATGTAGTCAACATCGCTTGCATCATAAACGTCTACAATACCACTTTGACCACGAGCAACTACTCTTTCATTTACAAAGAAGCCTTCCTCGTCTATTGGTTCGTTAGATTGTGCAATAATATGCTTATCTTCTACGTCAGCAGTTATATAGTCTATATCTCTAGTTACTTGACCTGTTCCTTTGATTACTTTTCTATATGGAGCTTCAATAAAACCGTAATCATTAATTCTAGCGTATGTGGTAAGAGAAGTTATCAATCCTATATTAGGTCCTTCTGGAGTTTCTATAGGACACATTCTACCATAGTGGGAGTTATGCACGTCTCTAACTTCCATTCCTGCTCTATCTCTACTTAAGCCACCAGGTCCAAGGGCAGACATTCTTCTTTTATGAGTAAGTTCTGCTAACGGATTAGTTTGATCCATAAATTGAGACAATTGAGAACTACCAAAGAATTCCTTAACTGCCGCAGTCAACGGTCTAATATTAATCAAAGATTGAGGAGTGTTAGATTCCATATCTTGAATAGTCATCTTCTCACGAATTGCCCTTTCCATTCTAGAAAAACCAATTCTATATTGATTTTGAAGTAATTCACCTACTGAACGAATTCTTCTATTTCCTAAATGATCAATATCATCTACAAATCCCACTTCTTGGAATAATCCCATCTCATAACTAACTGAAGATAAAATATCATCTGGAATAATGTGTTTTGGACTTAATTTTTTTATATTCTTTTCAATTTCTTCTTCCAGCTCTTCACCAGAAAAAGAATCAACTAATTCTTTCATTAGAGGATAATAAACTTTTCCCCTTAATCCATACTTTTCAAATTCTATGTCTAACTCAAATGCATCTAAATCAACAAAGTTATTTCCTAAAACTTTTACTGGTTCATTATCTTTGTTTAGAATTACAACGTGATTAATTCCAGCGTATTCTATACTTTTCGCCATATCTTTCGTTATTAATTCACCTTCAGTAGCAAGTAATTCACCAGTTTCTAGGTCAATTATATTTTCTCCAGCAATATAGTTTTTTATTCTTTCAGAAATCGAAAGTTTTTGATTGAATTTATATCTTCCTACGTTAGCTAAATCATATCTTTTATGTTCAAAAAACATATTATTAAAAAGGGATTCAGCACTATCTAAAGTAGGTGGTTCACCCGGTCTTAATTTTTTATAAATTTCTATAATCGCTTCTTCTCTATTTTCGGTTGTATCCTTTTCTAGAGTTGCAAAAAGCTGCTCAGATTCTCCGAACAGTTCAATAATTTCCGATCTAGTTTCTACCCCTAATGCTCTTACTAATATAGTCATAGGGATTTTTCTATTTCTATCGATTCTAGTATATACGATGTCTTTGGAATCAGATTCTAACTCTATCCAAGCACCCCTGTTAGGGATTAATGTTGATGAATAAAGAGGTTTACCAGTCTTATCTCTTTCTATCTTATAATAAACCCCTGGAGATCTTACCAGCTGATTTACTACTACCCTCTCAGCTCCATTGATGATAAAAGTACCAGTTTCAGTCATCATAGGCATATCTCCCATGAAAACCTCTTGTTGTTTAATTTCCATTGTGGATTTATTATACAACCTAACTTTTACAGTTAACGGAGCAGAATAATTAGCATCATGATCCTTTGCTTCTTCTTCTGTATACTTTCTATCTTCTCCGATCTGGTGTTCAACAAATTCCATAACCAATTCGCCTGTGTAGTCTTCTATAGGCGATACATCTTGAAGAACTTCCTTTAGACCCTCTCTCATAAACCAATTGAAAGAAGTTTTTTGAACTTCTATCAAGTTCGGTGGCTCTAAAACTTCATTGATTCTGGAATAACTCATTCTTACTCTTTTGCCATAATTTACAGGATTTGCCATGTAAACAAACTCACCTCTCACTTGAACAACAAATAAAAAATATCGTACGTAATATAAATTGGGCGTATTCACCCATTCTAATATATGTTATGCAATCATTTATTCTAACACAATAATATACCTAAGTCAATAAATAAACTGTATAATAATTCATTTTTCT
>JAAYEN010000303.1 GCA_012728775.1 Tissierellia bacterium | reverse complement strand
CCTAAAATTGATAAAAGCATAACTAAACTCAAAGTAGCAGACATAATGGACTCGAACATTCCTGATCTAAGCTCATTTGCCCAAGGTGCACTAACGTGTCCTAATTGATATGTAAAATAAGGAATACTGGAATTATTAAAGTAAAAGATCATTATTAAAGACAGAAAAAACACCCCAGAAAAGCTAAATAAAGTCACAATAAATGCACTTTTTCTATTCCTTAAAATGGGAATTATCAAAGCAGATAATATAGTTATTAAAATAGTCAAAAGTGGAAAATGTATAATATAATCCAAAATCTTCTCCTTTTAAAACAAATCTTCGTCTAAATCCAATGTACCATATTTTTCATAGTAAAGCTTCACCAATGAAAGGGCAAAAGCCGTCATACATACAGAAACTACAATCCCAGTTAAAACCAATCCACCAGGCAGAGGATTTATGTAATGCTCAACCCCTAAATGAATATTGCCTTCTACTATGGGAACTTCCCTTCCTGTAATATATCCCTTAGTTGCTAAATACATAAATATAGAAACGTCCATGATATTCATGCCGATAATCTTTCTAATTAAATTTCTATGAAGGAGCATTATAGCAAACCCTACTCCAAATAAAATTACGGAAATCGTCTCATAATAATTAACAAAAAGTGCAAAAATCATATCTCACCTCTAGTAAACAGTGAATAAATTCCATAAATTGTGCAACCTACCACTATTCCCACTGCGACATTAAGGGGCAAGATAGCTCCACCACTTAAAATTTTCCCAGGAATTCCCAAGGGAATACCACTAGGTATATGGGCAGCACCAGTCATAAAGGAATAACCTTTAATTAAAGCGTAAAAAATAAGAGCAGAAGAAGTCAAAATCGTAAAAGTTCTAAAATTTAAATACTTTTGGATTTTTTCTACTCCAAAAGCAGTGGAATATAAAATCAATCCAGCACCTAAAATTGTTCCACCTGAAAAACCACCTCCAGGAGAAAGGTGTCCGTTAAAGACTACATAAATTCCCAAAATTATGACAAAGGGAAATAATATTTCTACGATAACTTTTAGAATTTCGTCATCTCCAATTATCTTTTTCATAGTGTTTTTTCCTTATCTTTTTTTAATAGCATCATCACTGTAATTAAAGCTGTAAAAATCATAACAGCTTCCCCAAAGGTATCAAAGGCACGGTAATCTAAAATTACTGCTGCCACCAGATTTATTGCACCAGTTTCTTCAACTCCCAATTCCACATATCTATTGAAAACTTCGTTCACAGAAGGATTGTGAACATCTCCATAGGGAGGAAGAAAAGATACGTTTACCAATAATAACGCCACAATAATTACTGTAATTCCAATTCCTATAATATTAAAAGTTTTAGAATTCTTTTTATCTTCCCTTTTCTCAAATCCCATATGCTCAAATTCCTTAAGCTCATCTACAGAACTTAAAGTTACATAGAATAATAAAGAAGTGATACCCGCACCTACTGCTGCTTCAGTAATAGCCAAATCAGGAGATTTAATAATAATCCAAATGAGGGACATTATTAAACTATAAGCAGTAAATATAATAATTGCTGTTAAATTTTTCTTCGTAAAAAACACTGCCAAGGCCGTTCCCACGAGGATTAGAAATAATAAAGCTTCAAAATAATGTATCATTACTTAAACCTCCTCATAGGGATTTTCCATATCGCTATTGGTAATAACTTCCGTCTGCCCAATTAAATGAGTACCCACAGGATTGGAAAGCCATAAAAATATAACCACTAAAAGTAATTTTAAAGTAGTAATACTAAAGCCAGAGTAAATCATTAAACCAATAATAATTAACAAAGAAGCCAAAGTATCGCATTTAGCTGCGACGTGAATTCTATTTAATATGTAATCAAATTTAAAAAGTCCAAAGGTAGCAATGCCGAATACAAAAATGCCCAAACCCATAAAAATTATCATAAGTACAAGTCTAATCATTTCCATAGTCATTTCCCTCCTTTTTTTTCTTTAAATAATCTGCTAAAAATAATCTAGCAAAAACTATTACAGACAAAAAGCTAATAGCTGAATAAACTAAGGAAATATCTACCAAATAAGATTTTTCATAAAACGCCGCCATTATACAAATCAATACGATTACCTTTACATTGATGACGTTAATACCAAGCAATCTATCAGTAAATCTAGGACCTAAAATGGCTCTAATAAGACAAAAAATAATGGTTATTCCTAAAAATATCATACTTATTATTAAAACCAGATTTTGAGCTTTAATTATATCCATCTTAATCCTCCATTTCTTGTAATTGGGTTACGAAAACTGACTCTTCAATTCCCACAAGATTATCTTTTTTAATGGCGTGAATCAAAAGTTCATTTTTATTCATACTAACGGTTATGGTTCCAGGAGTTAAAGTTATGGAATTAGCCAAAGCCACTAGGGAAACTCTAGATTTTAAATCCACCTTAATAGTTTTTAAAGTGGGAGAAAGATCCGGCTCCTTAGACAATACCAATTTTATTACATCGATATTAGCCTTAATTATTTCTACAATCAAAATAAGGAGATACTTTATTATAAGAAATAAATTTAAAAAAGCTTTTTTCTCCAAAGATGGCGTAACCCTTAATATCTTGTAGGAAAACATTGTCACCAAGGCACTAAAAAAAGCCCCAAATAAAATTATCTCCAAGGTAAGATTTGCGTTTAAAATTATCCAAAACAGAAATAATAACGTAAAAATCATATTTTTCCACCTACGCCATGAAAATATGTCCAGTGGCCCCTTCTCCAAAATTAATATCTGCAACTGAAAAATATAATATGGTAAATATTAAAATTAATGCAATAATCAGTTTATAATATCTTTTCATAGTTAATATGCTCCTAAGAAGATTTTAACATAATATATATGTAGATTCAATTGAAGATAAATGAGATAAAAACAACTCCAATAAAAATATGCTTAACGAATAAATCATTAAGCATATATATTTTATAAAATCAATTTCTATACCTTATTATCTAAACTATTTATATCCTGTAAATCTGGTAAAGTCAAAATCCGTATCATTTTTAGAAATCCACGCTGAATGAGCTCCTCCAGGTTGGATAATTAGAATTTGGTCATCTTCTATCTCTTGGGCAACTACGTAAACATCACCTTT
>JAAYEN010000271.1 GCA_012728775.1 Tissierellia bacterium | reverse complement strand
TTGGGCATTCTGGTAAGCACTCGCCGCAAGCTGTACAAGTATCGTGAATTATATATGCCATTTTGCATTACCTCCTAAAATATTTATAAGTTAATAATACTACAAACTGTTTATTTAATCAATGGTATTTTCTAACATCAAAGTTTATATCACCAGATTCTCACTTATAAATCGTCTGACTCAAAACCTTTCGACATTCCATTATTTTTAATTATTCTATCAACTGATATAAGTTCTTCAGTTATTTCATCATCTCTTTCAAATTTTATTTTTACCATTTCTTGAAGTGGAGAAATCTGACTTACTATACCTTCACCCACATCAGTCAAAACTATTGAGCCAATTCTAGGCATCTTTTTCAGTGAGTACTCATAGGCTTCTTGCTCATAGGCTAAACAACACATTAATCTTCCACAAATGCCGGATATTTTTGAGGGATTTAAAGAAAAACTCTGATCCTTAGCCATTTTTATTGTAACAGGATTAAAGTCACATAAAAATGTAGAGCAACAAGACTCTCTACCACAGTATCCCATGGTTCCAATAGCCTTGGCTTCATCTCGTACTCCTATTTGTCTCAATTCTATTCTAGTTTTAAAAACCGCAGCTAAATCTTTGACTAATTCTCTAAAATCTACTCTTTGATCCGATGTGAAATAAAATATTAATTTGTTATTATCAAAAGTATATTCAGTAGATACTAATTTCATATCAATATTATGATCTTCTATTTTCTCTTTGCATACTCTCATGGCCTCTTTTGCCTTTTGAATATTTTCTTTATGAACTTCTATATCTTCTACAGTTGCTAATCTTAATACATCTTTAAGAGGACTTACTATGTCTTTATCCTCTAATTCAAGTAAGTTTGTTACACAGGAACCAAATTCTATCCCTCTCGCAGTTTCAACAATTACTTTGTCACCTTTTTTTATGATTAAATCTTTAGGTGAAAAATAATAAACTTTCCCTGCACATTTAAATCTTATACCGATTGCTTTTTGCACTCGCATTCCTCCAATACATCTATGAAAAATAGTTCTAAAGCCAAATCCTTAGAAATATTATATTTCAAATTCTCCTTTAGACCTACAATATTATTTTTTATTTTATTTATAGTATTTTTTGATATGTGTGTTTCTGAAAAAAGTAGTCTTTCCATATCTCTATTGATTAAGTATTTAGCTTTTCCAGTATCTTTCAAAACTAATAAATCCCTTAACCAAGTCAAATATATGTCTAATATTTCATCTACATTATCTTGTTCGCTAATAGTGTCAATATTTGAAATCACAAAATCACTTTGCCCTTTCAAAGCTCGGTCAAACAGCTCTAAAATAGACTTTCTGGTGGTCTTAAAATTTTCATCTTCAATTATCTTTATTGCCTTACCTATAGACCCGCTAGAGAAATCTGCATAGAAAACCGCTTCGTTTTCATTAATATTAAAATTCTCCATTAAATAATTAATTAAGGTCAATTTTGGAATTGGATTAAATCTATATACTTTTACTCTAGACAAAACAGTGTCTAAAATATTTCTGCTGTTTTCAGAAAGCAAAATAATCTTCCCATATATAGGACCTTCTTCTAAAGTTTTTAACAAAGCATTTTGTGCATCTATTGTTGCAGTATGAAAATGTTCAATCAGCACAACTTTATAATTAGAATCAAATGGTCTAACAGATAGAAAGTTTATCAATTCACTTATTTGTTCTTTCTTTATAGAGCCATTATCAGATGTAATAAACATATAATCCGGATTGGATTTGGAAGAAAACTGTATACATTTTCTACAAGAATCACAGTTTACTTTATCCCCTTCACATAAAATACTCTTTGCAAATAATTCTGCAGTGTATTTTTTACCAATTCCTCCTATACCTTCAAATAAAATGGCATGATTGATATTTTCATTTTTTACCATATAACGCAAATCTTTTATTACGTCATCATGGCCAATTATTTTTTCAAATTTCATTATATAATAATGTTTCTATCAACATCCAATATAAATAAATGCGCACCTTTGATTTCTAATTCTTCATCATTTTCATTGATAATTTCTGATTTAACTGTATTTCTAATTAAATCCTTAGCTATTTCAATTTCTTCCTCATCCACACCTATTAGAAATGTAGTATTTCCACTTTTCAAAAATCCACCAGTTGATGATAGTTTAGTGATTCTTATATCTTCTTTCAAAAAACCTCTAACAAGAGTGTTTACGAATTTGTCTTGAATTATTGCAATTATTAACTTCATGTCTTCCTCCCAATCAATATACGATGTGTTCAATAACATCTAATATAAAAATATTTGCTCCCCCAACTGTAACTTCCAATGGGTATGGCATGTAACCATCACCCTGCATTGATAAATTCATCAAAGTCGATGTAACCTCTCTACGTTTAGAATACTTAGTGATTATTCCAAGGCATTTTTCTACCCTGGAGTCGTCAATACCAATTAATAACGTAGTATTTCCACTTTTTAAAAATCCTCCAGTTGATGCAAGTTTCGTGACTCTGAAGTCCTCGTCCATTAATTCATCAATTAAAATACCAGAATCTTCATCTTGAACTATTGCTATAATAAGCTTCATTAATATCCTCCTTTACTATATCTAAACATTGTATGAATACTTCATCTATATTATTGTCTGCATTTATTGTAATTATATTATCAGGATACATTTTAATTGCCTCTTTATATCCAAGGTATACTTTATCGTGAAACTCAATACCTTCAATTTCCAATCTATCTCCTATCCTATCGACAAACTTCCTCTCCAAAGCTATCTTAGGTTGTATATCAAAAAATAAAACTCTATTTGGATTCATATTTCCTATTGCAAATTTATTTATATCCATAACTTTCTTAATTCCCAAACCTCTAGAATATCCTTGGTATGCCAAAGATGAAAATACATATCTGTCGCTAATTACTACTACTCCTGACTCTATTAAAGGTCTTATTTTTTCATCCACATGCTGAGCCCTAGATGCTGCATATAGTAAAGCCTCAGTTCGATCTGACATTTCCATATTATCTCTAGATAGTAAAATAGATCTAATGTCTTCTCCAATTTCAGTTCCACCAGGTTCTCTTGTTAAAACACATTTAAATCCCATTTTTTCAATTTCTGTTTGTAACATCTTAGCAATTGTGGATTTACCTGAGCCATCAGGCCCTTCTAATGTTAGAAAATATCCTTTCAATTATCCACCACCACAATTTTTTTTCTATCCTCAGATAGATTTACAATATTTATATTATTATCTAATAAAAATATAAGATAATCAAAAATTTCTTTTGTTATTAACTCTCCTGTGGCTAATAGCGGAACTCCAGGAGGATAAGGTATTATTGCAGTAGCTGCTACTTCACCTATGCTGTCTTCTAGGTTTACCAATTTTTTTTGTGCAAAATATGCTTCAGCAGGACACATCGAAACAACCGGTTTTGGCATATCTAATGTTAAGTCTTTAATTGGTTTTCTTTTTTCTCTACCTGCTATATCTTTAATTGCATCAATTAGTGTTTCATAGTCTTCTTTATTATTCATAACTGTAGCGACTGCTAATGTATTATAATAATCACTCATTTCCATACGAATATTATAATCATGATATAAGATACTCATCAGCTCTTGACCTTTATATCCATCTATATCAATAGTTATTCTACATATGTCCAAATCAAATATCGTATCGTCATCTGGATCCATTTCTAAAACAGTAACACCTTCAATTTCTCCAAGTCTTTTTCTTACATCCAGTAAATATTCGTAGTTATCATCTAGATCTTTTTTCCCTTCTTCAGCCATATAAGCTACTGACATTTCATTCGATAAAGTAAATAAATAGGATGGACTAGTGGTGGTATATAATTGATATCTATCCATAAGCTTGTTCATATCAACTCTATCACTACATATATGTATGAGCGATGTTTGTGTTAAGCTTGGTAATGTTTTGTGGGTAGAATGAATAACTATATCTGCTCCTGATATAATAGCAGAATCGGGATATTTATCTGACAGTCCAATATGAGGACCATGGGCTTCGTCTACAATCAAAATTCTTTTTTCATCTTTATGGACTATTTCTGCAATAGTTTTGATATCTGAACAAATTCCATAATAATTGGGATTTGTTAAAATTACCACTTTTATTTCAGGATGCTCATCTAATATTCTTTCAATTTCTTTAGGACAAACTCCTGTAGTCAGTTCGTATTCTTTATTGTAATTAGGAAATACATAAATGGGCTGTAAGTCATTTAGAATCATGGAATTGTAAACTGATTTGTGACAATTTCTTTGTAATAATATTTTATCTCCTTTATTAGCTACTGCTGAAAGGGCAATATAATTACTTCCCGTAGATCCGTTTACTCCATAGATAGTATGTTTTGCTCCAAATACTTTGGCAGCTTCTTGTTGAGATTCTTTTATAATTCCAGTAGGTTCTAATAAATTATCCATACCTCTAGTTTCTGTAGTATCTATCATGGGCATTAACTTTGCCCAATCTATATTTGTCAATCTTCCCTTATGTCCAGGAAAATGGAATGAAACGCTATCTTCCTTAACTAACTCTTTTAAAGCATTCATAACAGGAGTCTTCATTTATCTGTTATTACCTCCTCGTATCATTTTATATATTATATCATAAATTTAAATTATTACATTCATTATGCTTAGAACTAACTAAGTTTAAATAAATTTTACTTTACTTCTAAATAAAAAGAAACTCGAGATTTATCCCAAGTTTCTTAGCTTAAAATTAAAAATTAATATTCGATAAATAAAGCTCTTTTCACTCCGCATAGAGGACAACTTTCTTCATTTGCATCTAGTCCAATATATCCACATACAGGACATAAGTAAATTGTTTCTACATCAAAATCGTTTCCTGCATCTACTGCTTCTTTTGCTGCTGTAAATCTAACAGCATGATTTTTTTCTGCTTCTATTGCAAATCTGTAAGCTTTTACAGCTTCTTGTTCACCTTGCATTTCTGCAACAGCAATATATGCTGGATACATTTCTGTAAATTCGAAAGTTTCACCATTAATGGCACCTTGTAGGTTATTTGAAGTTTCAGATAGTCCAAAACCTGCCATAGAAGTTACTGGGAAATCCCCTTCAACTTTTCTCAATGCATTAAAATGAAGTGTAGCATGAACTTGCTCAGCATCAGAAATTGCATTAAATAATCTGGCAACATTAGGGAATCCTTCTTTTCCTGCTGTTTGAGCCCAAATTCTATATCTCATATGAGCTTGGCTTTCGCCACCAAATGCTGATCTCAAGTTATCTTGTGTCATTGCTCTAACCATAATAATATTCCTCCTTAATTGTGTTTACTTATTATAACTACTATACAATTATATCTATGATTTTGGATAAAGTCAATAATTAGAATTAATCTTATTTAGTGGAAATATCTACCCAATCCAAAGATTCAGAAGCCTTTTCTAATTCATCAATGGATAATTTTATAGCAGTATTATAGCCTCCACATGCTGGATATACAAACAGATAGTCTTTTAAGGATTCATCTAAATAAATTTTCACATCATTATTTACTCCAAATGGACATACTCCACCTACTTCATGACCAATTCTTTCTTCAATTTCATCTATGGAGAGCATTTTTGCTTTACAATTAAACAGTCTTTTATATTTCTTATTATCTATTCTTCTTTCACCAGCAAGTAAAACAATTACAGTTTCTCCTTTTTGATCAAAACTTAAGGATTTAGCAATTTCATCAGGGGTTACACCTAATGCTTGTGCTGCTAAGTCAACTGTTGCACTGGACTCTTCTAGGATTTGCATCCTATCAGATAAATTATACATTTCTAAATGCTTTCTAGCTTTTTCTATGGACATTATCCAATCATCTCCATTTTTTTAGACTGATCAAATGCAGTAAGAGAGTCTATCATTTCATCTAAATCTCCATCTACAAAGTCTTCCATTCTAAATAAAGTCTTATTAATTCTATGATCTGTTATCCTACCTTGAGGGAAGTTATAAGTTCTAATTCTTTCGGATCTGTCTCCTGTACCAACTTGAGACCTTTTTGCATCAGCAATATTTTGATTTTGCTCTTCTAGAATTTGTTCATATAATTTAGCTTTTAGAATTTTCATTGCCTTATCTTTATTTTTTAATTGAGATTTTTCATCTTGACAAGAAACCACTAATCCCGTAGGTAAATGAGTTATTCTTACTGCAGAGTCTGTTGTATTTACTGATTGTCCACCATTACCACTGGATCTAAATACGTCTATACGTATATCGTTTGGATTAACTTCAACTTCTACATCACCAACTTCTGGAAGTACAGCAACTGTCGCTGTAGAGGTGTGAATTCTACCAGAACTCTCAGTTTCAGGTACTCTTTGAACTCTATGAACTCCTGATTCGTATTTTAAACGTGAATAGGCTCCTTTACCATGTATCATAAAAATAACTTCCTTGTATCCGCCTATTCCTATCTCATTTGTGTTCATTACATCTACTTTCCAATTATTTCTTTCAGCAAATCTTGTATACATTCTAAAAAGTACACCTGCAAACAGTGCCGCCTCATCACCACCTGCGCCACCTCTGATTTCAACAATAACATTTTTATCATCGTTTTCATCTTTAGGTACAAGGAGTATTTTTATTTCATCTTCAAGTATTCTGATTTTTGATTCTAAACCCTTTATTTCTTCGTTAACCATCTCCCGCATTTCATCATCTAGTTTTTCATCAAACATCATTTTTGTAATATCCAATTCTTCCGTAGAGTCTCTGTATTCTCTATATTTTTCAACAATTTCTTGTATTTCAGAATGCTCTTTCGCAATTTTTTGTAATTTATTAGAATCACTTAGAACTTCAGGATCCATCATGCTTTTTTCCAATTCTTCATAACGCTCTTCAAATACTATTAAATTTTCATACATTTATATCCCCTCCTTGACTCCCCAAATAACTCGATCTAGTCCTTGGAGATCCTTTTTAATTTCTATATTTTTAAATTTATTTTCTTCTAATAATTCTTTTACTCTATTTCCTTGATCGTGTCCAATTTCAAATGCTAGTATTCCATTGTCAGTAATATGATTTATAGATTTTTTTATAATGTGTTTATAATAATAGAGTCCGTCTTCTCCACCATCAAGGGCATTAATAGGTTCACAAGTAACTTCCCTTTGTAAAGCAATTAATTCCTCAGTTTTAATATACGGTGGATTTGAAACTATTATATCATATTTTCCTTTCACATTGGAAAACAGGTCACTATATATAAAGGAAACATTTTCAATATTGAAGATATTTTTATTTATTTCACACACTTCTAAAGCTTTATTAGAAATATCCACCCCTAAAACTGAAGAATTCCTTATTTCCATTCCTAACGTTAAAGAAATGGCTCCACTGCCTGCTCCAATTTCTAAAATTTTTGGTGAGACTATAGATTTTGCCAACTTAATAACTTCATTTACTAAATTTTCAGTATCCCATCTTGGAATTAGCACTCTTTCATCCACAAAAAAATCTCTACCAAAGAAATTTTTTTCATGAAAAATATACTCTAAAGGCAAACCATTTTTTCTTTTTTCAATTATTTCTATAAACTTATCTCTTGTATATTCATCAAGAAGATACTCTGGGTATATATATATAAAGGACAAATCCTTACTTAACAAAAATGAGAGTATCTTTCTACTCTCATTAATTGGATCTGTATATAAGTTATTTGAAAGATTTTTTTCGCCATATAATAATGCTTCTTTAATTACCAACTGTCATCTTCTCCTTGAGATGGTAAAACACTTTTTAATGCAGCTATTGCTACTTCTATCTGTGAATCATCTGGTTCTTTCACAGTAGCGTACTTTTGGATTAACAATCCAGGTTTTGCAAGTGCATTACACAAATTATTATCTAGTCGTCCCATTATTTTATTTACTTCATAAGATATTCCAGCTACTATGGGAAGTGCAATTACTCTCGTTACTATTCGCATAATCATATTTGGCCAACCAAAAAATGATAAAACTATTATGGATATCATCATTACCATAAAAAGAAATGATGTACCACATCTTTTATGCATAATGGGATATTTTTTAATATTTTCTACAGTTAATTCCACTCCATTTTCGTAAGCATGAATACTTTTATGTTCAGCTCCATGATATTCAAAAACTCTTTTTACATCTTCTAGTTTTGATACATATACTATATAGATAAAGAAAAATAATAATCTAAATATGCCTTCTATTAAGTTTAATACTAAAGGACTTCCAATATATTTAGCAAATAAAGTAGTAATAAAATTCGGAAGTAGCATAAATAATAATATAGTCAATCCTAAAGATGTTGCAATTATTCCCGCAGTTTGAAGGGGAGTTAAACTACTACCTTCTATCTTATTTCCATTTTCATCTTCTTCCCAAAAGCTTGCAGAAAACATAAGAGCACTTACGCCAATATACATAGCTTCTCCCAATGCAATCATTCCTCGGATAAATGGAACTTGAAGAATTTTATACTTTCTAGATGGCAATTTGATGTCTTCTATTTTTAATTCTATTTCGTTATTAGGTTTTCGAACTGCTATACCAATTTTAGATGGTCCTCTCATCATAACACCTTCAATGAGTGCTTGACCTCCTATGGATGTTTTTTTCATAAATCTCCTATAATAAAAATAAGGTCAGCATAACACCAACCTTTATTTCTTAGTCTCTATTATACTTCTTCTTAAATTTCTCTACTCTACCACCAGCTTCAGTAAACTTTTGTTTTCCTGTAAAGAATGGATGGCATTCTGAACATACTTCTACTCTCAATTCTGGTTTTGTAGAACCTGTTTTGAATGTATTTCCACAAGCACATGTAACTGTAGCTTCTTGGTAATTTGGATGTATATCTTTTTTCACATTATCACCTCTAATTCGTTAGTAACTCAGTAATGTATTGTACCATAAATTACTCAAGTTATCAAATTTTATTTGCAAAACTAGTGATTTCACTAGTTTAATATTTACACTTAAGTATATTACTACAATATAATAAAAGCTTCAAGTATTTTTATTTTTTTCTTTATTTAATATGGATTCAATATAATCCATGCGATCTTTAATTCGTTTTTCGTATCCAGTTTCTTTCGGGAAATAATACTTTCTCTTATCTTCAAGATAATCTTGTTTTACAATGCCATCATCATAGTTATGAGGATATACATATTTGTCTTCTTCGGTAATTTCTCCTACATGAATATTTTTTAAGTGCTCTGGTACATGTAGAGATCTTGAACTTCTAACATCTTCCAAAGCTTGATCTATTGCAAGATAAGCGGAATTACTTTTCGGGGCTGTAGCCAAATAAATAGTGGCTTCAGAAAGAGGTATTCTACCTTCTGGCATGCCAATAAATGTAATAGCTTGAAATGCGGCATTGGCTATATTCATGGCATTAGGATCTGCAAGTCCAATATCTTCTGCAGCAGAAATTACTAAGCGTCTTGCAATAAATCTAGGGTCCTCACCAGAATGAAGCATTAATGCTAGATAATAAATCGCTGCATCTGGATCTGAACCTCTTATGCTTTTTATAAATGCACTTATAATATTATAATGTTGTTCCCCGTCTTTATCGTAGCGAAGATTAATTTTTTGAAGACAGTTTCCAATAACTTCTATATCAATTACTACTTCTCCAACACTATTTTTAGGTGTACTAATAATGGCTAATTCTAATGTATTTAATAAGTTTCTAGCATCCCCCTCAACATGATTTAATAAGTAAGTTTTTGCTCTATCTTCAAAAATAATATTTTCATTCCCATATCCTTTTTCTTTGTCGACTAATACACGGTCTAGAAGAATTCTTAAGTCTTCTTCAGAAATGGATTTAAATTCAATAATTCTGCTTCTAGAAAGGAGTGCTTTATTCACTTCAAAAATAGGATTTTCTGTAGTAGCACCTATAAGAATAACTATCCCTCTTTCTACATATGGAAGCAAAACATCTTGTTGAGCTTTATTAAATCTATGGATTTCATCTACAAATAGAATCGTTTTTTTATTATAGATTTTTAAATCAGACTCTGCTACTTCGATTATTTGTTTAATATCCTTTACACCTGCTGTAACAGCAGATAACTTTTGAAAATTATTTTTTGTATTATTAGCGATAATACTAGATAACGTAGTCTTACCCGTTCCTGGAGGTCCATAAAATATCATCGAAGTAAGCCTATCTGCATTAATTAATCGATTCAAAAGCTTTCCTTCTCCTACAATATGACTCTGTCCAACAAATTCATCTAAATTAGAAGGCCTAAATCTTTCTGCTAATGGCTGGGATTCATCTTTTCTTTTTTGATACGAAAATTCAAATAGGTCATTCATCCTCATCCACTTCACTTTTTATGCTCATGATTTCTTCCATAAAAGAATTGATATCTTTGAATTGTCTATAGACTGATGCAAATCGAACATAGGAAATTTCATCAATTTCTTTTAACTCCAACATTACCATCTCGCCTATATCTTGAGATTTAATTTCACGTTCTAGAGAATTGTGAATCTTTTTTTCAATATTATCTACAGCTTCTTCAAGACGTGATAAAGAAACAGGTCTTTTTTCACAAGCTCTTATCATACCGTTTAACAACTTAGACCTATCATATGATTGTCTAGTTCCGTCTTTTTTTACTACTACAATTGGCGATTTTTCCAATCGTTCATATGTAGTAAATCTTTTCTTGCATTTTAAACACTCTCTACGTCGCCTAATGGATTGATTATCATCAGTCGGCCTAGAGTCTACTACTTTGGAGTCATCATAGTCACAATATGGACACTTCATATATTTCCTCCTTTAGTGAATATTTAAAAATCGCATTAATTACTACCGTTAAGTACTAAGTAATGCGAATGTTTTAAAAATATTAATAAAATCTACTTTAACCAATCAGGAATGTTAAGACCTGATGGATCTTCAATTATATCTGACTTTTTTTCAGCTTCTGGAGCTTCACCTTCTGTTTCTTCAGTTCTGATTCGTCTAGGTTCTAAATCTTCGTCATTAAATCCAGTAGCAATTACCGTAATTTTTATTTGATCACCCATTGACTTGTCAATTCCTGCTCCAAAAATGATATTAGCTTCTTCTGCAACTGAAGATCTTATTAATTCAGCAGCTTCGTTGATTTCGAAAATACCTAAATCATCTCCACCTGTAATATTAATTAATACAGATTTTGCGCCTTCTATTGATGTTTCTAAAAGCGGGCTCTTAATTGCAGCTCTTGCAGCTTCTTGAGCTCTTTCGTCTCCTTCTGCATAACCTATACCCATATGAGCTATACCTTTATTTTCCATAATAGATTTTACGTCTGCAAAGTCTAAGTTAATTAAACTAGGAATACTAATTAAATCAGATATACCAGTTATACCTTGAAGTAGGACTTCATCCGCCATTTCAAAGGACTCTTGTACACTTGTTTTCTTATCAGCTATTTGTAAAAGCCTATCATTAGGTATAGTAACCAAAGTATCGACTTTTGCTAGAAGTTCTTCAACTCCACTTTCAGCTTGTTTTTGTCTTCTACTTCCTTCAAAAGAAAATGGCTTAGTCACAACACCAACTGTAAGTATGCCTAATTCTTTTGCAATATCAGCTACAACAGGTGAACCCCCTGTTCCAGTTCCTCCACCCATTCCTGCAGCAATGAAAACCATATCTGATCCATCTAAAGAATTTTTAATTTCATCGCGACTTTCTTGTGCGCTTACTTCTCCCACTGAAGGATCTCCACCAGCTCCTAAACCTTTAGTTACCTTTTCTCCTAATTGAAGTTTAGTATTTGCTAAAGAGGCTTTCAATGCTTGTCTATCAGTATTAGCAGCGATGAATTCAACACCTTTAACTCCACTTTCAATCATTCTGTTTACGGCATTATTTCCCCCACCGCCAACACCTATAACTTTAATTTTTGCAAATCCATCGTTGTCTACTTCAAATTCCAACATTATTTCCTCCTTTATATCTTTATCATAGTATTTAATATTTTAAAGATAATCCTTACTATATTGTAAGGTTTTACAACTAATATGTCAAACATATTTTCTATCTAAATAAGTAAATTAAACACTTTTCTATGTTTTAGTACCTAAAAAATAATTATCTAACGATAAATAATCAAATATGTAATATATATAGTAAAAATTATCCACATTATCACTAACAACTTACCACATATTGGGATATTTTACACTAAAAAAATATTTTTTATTCATAAACTAAAACTGGATCCGGCCCTTCTTCCATTAAAATCATAGAAGCTTTTCTAGAAGTATCATCTTCAATTGAGAGAATCATTTGATCCAATACTTTTAATTTATATTCTACGTTATTATAAGAACCAAATGCAACAAATACGTCATTGTATAAAACTAATTCTGCTTTATTTTCTTCTAAGTTAATATTTTTAAATTTAAAAAGACTTTCCCCATCGTATATTTCATTCAATAATTTATTTTGTTCTTCAGATGCAAAGTCAAATATTTTATCTCCAAGTTTAATATTATCTATTTTTTCAATGCCTTTTATTAAAAGTAAATTCAGCATTAAAGTATCACTTTCGTCGATCACTACTCCGTATTTATCAATTAAAAAATATTTGTTTGAAACTTGAATTGTTGATGCTGGTTTTCTTTCCACCACATCAATAATAACATTTAAAGGCAAACTGCGTTTTATTTTAGCATAATCTATGAAAGTTATAGATGAAATTCGTTTTTCCACCTCTTCTTTATCAATAAAAATGAAATTATCTTTTGTTGTGAGATTTGAAGTAGCCAAAATTGTAGAAGATTCAACTTTACTGTTTCCATTTATGACTATATTTCTAATATTAAAAATTGGTAAATGCAAAAAAGCAAAAATAAGCCCTAATACTAATATCAGAGCTATTAAAATCCTTCCATATTTAATCTGTCTTTTTCTCTTAGACCTGCGTTTTCTCTTCATGGGATCACTTGATTATTGAAAAAATTTTATCTACAATTATTTCTGTAGAATTTGGGTTTGAGAGTATTTTAGCACATTCTCCCATTTTTTTCATCTTTGTTTCATTTTCTAATATATCAATAATAGTATCTAGTAAATTTTCTGAAGTTAATTCGTCTTCTAAGAATACTTTAGAAGCCCCTGCATTTTCAAATGCTCTAGCATTATATTCCTGATGATTATCAGCAGTATATGCCTTTGGAATTAAAATACTAGGTATGCCTAACGCAGATATTTCAGCTAATGATATTGCACTTGAACTCAATATTGCCAAATCACTACTTGCCAATAAATTTATCATTTCATGGGAATAATCCATAATTTCAATATTTTCACAAATATCAACCTTTTTGTCATTTAAAATACTCATAAAATCATTGTAATGAGATCTGCCAGTTATGTGGATTAATCTATATTTAAAATTGGTATTTGATTCAATAATTCCGATGATTGCATTGTTTATTGATTCTTGACCTCCACTGCCACCAAAAGATAAAATTAATTTTTCTTCTTCTTTTATTCCTAATTTTTCTCTTAGCTCAGCCTTATTTGCATCAAAAAAATCTTTTCTTATAGGATTACCTGCTATAAAGCTATTATTGCTATTTAATCTATTTTTTGCTTCTTCAAAAGATATGGCGATTCCATTTGCTTTTTTTGCTAAAATTCTATTTACTTTTCCTGGGAAAGCATTTGACTCTTGCAAAAGAGTTTTAATTCCCTTTTGTTGAGCTAAAAAAACTACAGGAAATGCTACATAGCCACCTGTTCCTATAACTATATCTGGTTTAAATCGGTTTAAAATTTTATTGGCATCAAATAATCCTTTTAAAAGTTCTGCGCCTGTTTTTAAAGAATCTAAACTAACGCTCCTAGGCAATCCTTTAACTCTAACAGTTTCATATTTATAACCTGCAAGTGTAGTTAATTCTTTTTCCAATCCTTGAGGAGTCCCCACATATAAAAAGTCTCCATTTGGATCTCTTCTTTTCAATTCATCTAAAATAGCTAAGGCAGGATAAATGTGTCCACCTGTACCTCCACCTGAAATCAAATATTTCATTTAATGCTCCCACTATTTTCCTTCGATATATTCAAAATTATGCCTGTTGCATATAACGTAACCATTAATGATGTACCGCCAAAGCTTATAAATGGCAAAGTAATACCCGTTACAGGTAGTAAGCCTATATTAACCATAATATGGATAAATGCTTGTACTCCTATTAGGGTCGAAAAACCAAGTGCTAAATATTTTCCAAACTTATCCTTGGAGTTAAAAGCGATTAAATATCCTCTCCATATAAATAAGAAAAATAATATAACTAAAGAAGCAGCACCAACTAAACCAAATTCTTCACCTATAACAGCAAAAATAAAATCATTATATACATGAGGAATATAAGAAAATTTCTGTACCCCTTTACCTAGACCTACTCCTGTTATTCCACCCATTGCTAGTGCATAAAGTGAATTTACTAACTGATACGTCAAATCACTCGTATCTCCGAAAGGATCTAAAAATCCAGTTATTCTTTCCAATCTATAAGGCGTCATATTATAATATAATCCTCCGCCTCCAAGCATTAATAATATTAACACATACCGAAACTTTATTCCAGCAGCTAATATAATGGAACCTAGAGCAACTGCCATAACCATAGCTGATCCCATATCTCTTATTAATACTATACCAACAGATACACCTGTAAATATTACAATTAAAATAAAATTCCTAAACATTCTAATATTTTTACCTAAGCTTGAGCAAATTGAAGCTATAAAAATAATAGATGTCATCTTTAAAACATCTGATGGCATAAATCTTGGTAAAAATCTAATTTTCAACCATCTTGTAGAACCCAAACTATCTGAACCAAAAGAAGTAAATAGCAGTAAATTTAAAACAAGCCCAATTATCATTAAGGGAATTGCATATTTTTTATATGTTTTATAAGGTATATTCATACTAACAAATAGACAAAAAAAACCAAGAGCTAAGGATCTCATGTGTAATAATATAAAATAATAGCCGTTTTCAAATTTCAAAACAGCTGTAGGCCAAGAAGCACTAAATACAAATATGCCTCCAATAACACATAAAATTATTGTAATTATAAGTAAAGGTCTATCTACAATAGCTCTTTTTTTCATTTCAAACCCATAACTCTTTCTATTTTAATTCTTTTACTAATTGAATAAACTTATTGCCCCGTTCTTCAAAATTCTTAAACATGCCCCAGCTTGCACACGCAGGAGATAACAAAACTACATCCCCTGATTCGGAAATTTTATTTGCAATAGTTATTCCCTCTTCTAAATTTTCTATCTCGTAAATATTCTTGTATCCCACTTCTAACGCCTTTTTTACAATTTTATCCTTAGTTTGTCCAATAGCTAAGATCGCTTTAATTTTATCTTTTCCAATATCTAATAATTCAGTAAAATCTTCTTTTTTGTCATATCCGCCTAAGAAAATAATTAAAGGATTGTCAAAAGAAGCAATTGCTTTCATAGTAGAATCAGAGTTAGTTCCCTTGGAGTCATTATAATAGGACACTCCATTATGGATACGTACGAATTGAAGCCTATGGGGTACACCTCGGAAGTTTTTAATTGTTTCTTTTACAATTTTTCGATCCAAGTTTAGAATCTCCGCTACGGCAATACTTGCCATAATATTATAATAATTGTGAACACCTTTTATAAAAATATCTTTTGTATCAATATATTCTGTAGTTCTGCCATTTTTTGATATGAAAATTCTATTATCGTATAAATAAATCCCTGAATCCACTTTATCTATAGTACTTATAAATATTTTTTTATAATTCCCTTTGAGATATTTTAAATTTTTATCATCATAGTTTAAAATTGCATAATCATTATTATCTAAATTCTTTAATATGTTTAATTTGGATTTCTTATAATTTTCTGTAGTAAGGTGGTAGTCCAAATGATCTGATGTAATATTCATGATAATAGAAATATTAGGTTTAAATAAATCAATATCATCCAATTGAAAACTACTACATTCAATTACCAAAAAATCTTTTTTTGTATTTACTAATTCAAAAACAGCTCCAACTCCAATATTTCCCACTGCATTACTTGACAAACCACTTGAATTTAAGATGTCATTAATTAAAACAGTTGTAGTAGTTTTGCCATTGGTTCCTGTGATACAAATGAGTTTTTCATTACCTTTATTCATAAATCCAAGTTCTAAATCAGAAATTATCTTAGATTCATTTTTTTTTAGTTTTTTAATAAGTTCATGACTTGGATTTATTCCAGGACTTTTCATAACCAGTTGAAAGTCTTTTTCTAAGACAGTTTCTGGAGAAAATAAAAAATTAATCCCTAAATTCTTCATATCATCTGGTATTTGGGATTTATTTTTTATATTATCATCGTAAACATATATATTAATATCAAGTTTGGACAGAGTAATTACAGCTGATTTCCCACTTACACCCAAGCCCATTATCAAAATATCTTTATATTTTTTCATAATATCACCTTATCTAATACCAAGTATTGAAATGATAGTAAATACCAGAGTAATTAATGAGAAAATCTTTACTATTTTAGTTTCGTGAATTCCCTTTGCTTCAAAATGATGATGTATAGGAGCCATTAAAAAAGCTCTTTTCCCAGTAGTTTTAAAAGAAATTACTTGAATAATAACCGAAAGAGTTTCTATTACAAAAATAATTCCTACAAAAGGCAAGTACAAGGTGATTCCAGATGTAATTGCAATTGCGGCAAAAGCTCCTCCTATAGCCAAAGAGCCCACATCACCCATAAAAGTTTGTGCTGGATATCTATTGAATTTTAAAAAGCCCACGAGTGCTCCAGCTAAAGTCATAGAAAAAATTGCAATATCTCTATTAAACTTAAATGCGTTCATAATGCCTAGTCCAACTAAAGCAATAACAGATACAGTACTAGCTAAACCATCTAAACCATCAGTTAAATTTACGCTATTAACTGTTCCTAACATAACAAATAATGTGAGAGGATAAAATAACCATCCTAAATATATTTTATTATCTCCAAGAAATGGAATGTATAAATTTAATACGCTGGAATCTTGAATAGCAAAAAATATTATTAATAAAGATACAATTATTTGAGCAGAAAATTTCTGTCTAGGCGTTATACCTTCATTGGTTTTTTTTACTACAATTAGATAGTCATCGATAAAACCAATACCACCAAATCCAATCATAGATGCAATACAAATTAACGCACTTTTACTTTTAACTCCAAAAACTATCATCGTTACAACTGTGGCGATAATGAAAATAATCCCACCCATTATTGGAGTTCCAGTTTTAACTAGATGACTTTCTGGTCCATCTTCTCTGATTGTTTGTCCTATCTTTAGTTTTTTTAACTCTGGAATAATGATAGGACCTAGAACCAAGCTTAGTATCATAGCAATTATGAAGTTTAAAATATAAAAATTTCTTAAATTAATCATATAAATACCTTCTAAATTTATGCATTGGAACTAGGTTCATTTTCTTCATTGTCTTCTGCATTATTTTCTTCATTTATTTCTTCATCGTCTTCATTTACTTCGTCAGTTTCTTCTTTTTCAGGAGGATTTATAGGTCTATTTTCAGTATTTTCAACTTCCAATAAACCATCTACTAGGGATGGATCTGAAGTGTCTTGTCCTTGGAGTTCTGATTTTTCACCTAATGTAAAAATAATCTTTTCTCCTGCTTGAATCCTGCTTGAATAATTTGGACTCATTTTGACAATAACTCCTTCTTCCTCCCCTTCAATTTCATATTCCAAACCTAATTTATCTAAATAATCATCTATTTCATTTATTTCCTTCCCTAATAAATTAGGCACTATCTTAGTAGTTCCGTTATTTAAATCTATTTCAAATTCAATTATACTTCCTCGATCTACCAATTCTCCAGCTTTAGGGTTTTGACTTATAATTATCGTATCGTCAGTTATATTAACATATTCTGTAGTATATTTTAAATCAGAATCTGTAATTATTCTACCAGCTTCTCCAATTAGATGAAAAGTCACATCTGGTACCCTTACATAATCTTTGTTAGAATCAATTGAATCTCTAGGTTTTTCTTTTACTCCCAATAGCTTCAAAGTATATTCTATAATATTTTTTGCACTTGGTGAAGCAACAATACTGCCATAAGTTTGGGTCTTGGGGTTGTCCACAATAACTAAAATAGAAATAACAGGATTATCAATGGGAGCAAGTCCAACAAAAGATGATACAAATTGATCTTCAGCATAACCATTTTCTACAACTTTATTTGCCGTTCCAGTTTTACCGCCTATTCTGTAAATGGAACTATTTGCTCTAGAAGCGGTCCCATTTTCAACAACATAACCCATCATGTCTAGCATTTTATTTGCTGTTTCAGAAGAAATAACCTGTCTTTTCTCAGAAATTTCCATCGATCTAACTACTCTTCCTTCTGAATTTACTAGCTCTTTTACAATTCTTGGAGTCATAAGCACTCCATTATTTCCTATAGCTGATACAGCATTTATAAGTTGAATAGGTGTTACAGCTAAACCATGTCCATAAGACATTGTAGCTAAACCAATTTCTGATATGCTTTCACTACTATTTGGAATCAATCCCAGTGCTTCTCCAGGCAAATCTATTCCCGTCTTTTCACCAAATCCAAATGCCTTTATATATTTTAAAAAATTTTCTCTTCCAAGTTCTCTATTTACATAAACAAAGCTAGGATTACAAGATTTAGCTAAAGCGTCCCTTAGAGTAATATCGCCATGGGGGTGAGCAAATGAAACACATCTCAATGGTGGAGCGTTTTTAATATCTCTAATGTATCCAGTACAGTAGTATTGTTTATCTGAATTAGTAGTATTTTCCTCAATCGCAGCAGCAGCTGTAATTAATTTAAATGTGGACCCTGGTTCATAAATATTGTTAACTAAAGGATTTCTCCAATTAGAGTACCAATTATTTTGTATTTCTTCGGATGTCATATTTTTCCATTTCAAAGCCTGAGCCTCGTCTATAGCAGAAGTTGGAGAATTAGAATCAAATGCAGGATAACTACTCATCCCTAAAATATCTCCAGTTGCAACTTCTTGTACGATTATTTGAACTCCATCAGCTTTAAATTCATCAATTATTCGATTAGTTTCTTCTTCTAATACACTTTGTATCCCTTGATCAATTGTTAAGACAGCAGATAGTCCGTCATCTGCTTCAAATACTTCTCTACTCCCAGTAGGCAATTGTCTATTTCCGGCATCTGATGATTTCAGTATTCTACCTGCGCTTCCTGTCAAATCCGAATTATAAGAAGCTTCTACACCGTACTGTCCAACACCATCTACATTAGTAAATCCCAACAAATGACTTGCCATGGTTCCAAAAGGATAAAATCTTCTGTAGCCCTCTACAATTTCTACACCACTTAATTTTTTTTCTATAATTCTATTAGCAACGTCACGTTCAACCCACTGCTTAATTTTTGTTCTTTTTCCACTAGAAAGCCTATAATAAAGTTCGCCTTCATCCATCTCTACCAATGGAGCTAACTCAGAAATGACTTTTGCACGATCAGAGTCATCATTAAATGCTCCAGGATTTACAAATACAGTAGATGCTGATACATTTACTGCCATTTTTTTACCATTCCTATCGTAAATAATTCCTCTATCTGAAATGAGTTCTTCAGATCTGTTTATTTGCTCCAAAGCCATCTTTGTATATTCTTGGCCTTTTACTACTTGAATGTAAAAAAGTCTTGATATGATTATCAAGGTCAATAAAAGAAAAAAAATAAGAAGAAAAATAATTCTGTTATTATGTATTTCACTATTTTTCTTCATATTTACCTCCTAATTCTATTCACGATTACCTATTAATGTAGAGAAAATACTAGTCACAACGCCTTTTTCTTCTTCTACCCTTTCGGTATCTTTTAATGTAAAGTATATTATTTGATTGCTTTCAGGAAAAACCATCCCCAATTTAGTCTTAGCTTCGTCAACTATATCTCTATTACTTTTTATTTCCTCAACTTTTGCATGGAGATTCAATTCAGTTTTTTCTGCCTCGACTATTATAGCATCAATACGTCTAATTTCAAAATTAAGTGATGTGATTTTTGCATAATTTGAAAGAATGAAAATGGCTGAAACTATTGAAATTAGTACGAAAAAAGTATATAACAATGTTAAGAAAGTTTTTCTTCTTTTTGCTAATTTCTTATTTAATTGGTTATTATTTTTTTTTACATCAAGATTTGCTGTATAAATTTCTGTATATTCTAACTTTCTTGCAGCTTCAGCCATGGTGTCACCTCATCTCTTTTTTTGAATAATCCTCAATTTTGCAGACCTAGATCTGGAATTGTTTTCTATCTCTTCTTTAGATGGAAGTATAGGTTTTCTAGTTAACACCTTTATTTCTGATACCTTATCACATGTGCAAATTGGCGCCCTTGGATCACAAATGCAATCTTTTTCTAAAAATTTGAAAGTGTTTTTTACAATTCTATCTTCTAAAGAGTGAAAAGTAATAATACCTAATCTTCCATCAGGATTTAATCGATTCACTATTTTTTCAATTGTCTTTTCTATAATATTTAATTCGTCATTTACTTCTATTCTTATTGCCTGAAAAGTCTTTATTGCTGGATGTTTTTCTAATCTCTGACTTTTTGGTATCGCTTTTTTAATTATTTCTACTAAGTCAAAAGTAGTATCAATCGGTTTTTTTTCTCTTTCTTGGATTATAAACTCAGAAATTCTTCGAGCCCATCTTTCCTCTCCGTATTTTAAAATTATTTCCTCTAGTTCAATTTGAGAGTATTCATTCACAACTATCCTAGCAGTTAATGGATTTTCTGAATCCATCCTCATGTCCAATGGAAAGTTTTGATGATAAGAAAATCCTCTTTCTCCTGAATCCAATTGATAGGATGATACTCCTAAATCTAAAAGTGCTCCATCGATTTTCCATATGGATAGTTCGTCAAGAATATTATCAAAATCTTTAAAGTTTGATTTTTTTATTATTACTCTTTCATCAAAATCTTTTAAAACTGAACTTGCTTTTTCCAAAGCATCTATGTCTTGATCAATTCCAACAAGTAAACCTTTATCTAATCTTTTGACTATTTCTAAAGAATGGCCGCCGCCACCCAATGTTCCATCTAGATAAATTCCATCTGATTTTATTTTGAGACCTTCTATAGTTTCGTTTAATAAAACTGACTCATGTTTAAATTCCATTATTAAAACCCTAACTCTTCCATTTGTTCAGCAATATTTTCATATGAGAGATTTTCATCACTTACATATGTTTTCCAATTTTCTTCAGACCAAATCTCTATTCTGTTTGGAGTTCCAATAATAACTGCATCTTTATCTATATTGCAATGTTCTCTTAAGTTCGGTGGTATTAGAGTTCTTCCTTGCTTATCTATGGTACTTTCTGTGGCTCCTGCAGTAAAAAATCTAACAAATGCTCTAGCGTCTTTGTTAGCAAATGGTAATGATCTAAGTTTCTCTTCAAAAGCTTGCCATTCATCCATAGGAAATAAAAATAAACATCCGTCAAGACCCTTTGTCATGACAAATTCCTCTCCTAGAGAGAACCTGAACTTAGATGGAATTATTACTCTGCCTTTGGCATCTAAACTGTGTTTAAATTCGCCTAAAAACATATATTCACCCACTTGGCAATATTATTCGCCACTTTCTTACTACTTACTACCACTTTCAACCACTTTGTAACTATATATTACCTTATTTGCCCTTCACTTTCTATAAGAAAATAAAAAAACAAGGTATAAGGACCAAAGTCCTAACACCTTGTTGCTTTGTAAACAACTTATTTACGATACTTATTGTTTTTTAATTTATTGTTTTTTGATTGATATAAATAAATAATTATTCCAAGTATTATTCCAACAATACTAACCAATTGGGCAATTCTAAATGTACCCAAATACAAACTATCTGTCCTTAAACCTTCAATAAAAAATCTCGCTATAGAATATATGATTAAATAAACAGAAAACATTTGACCATCAAATTTCTTTCTCTTACGCAAATAAAAGTATAAAAGCAAAAAAATTGAAAAGGTCACTATGGATTCGTATAGAAAAGTGGGATGAACCTTCACTCCTTCTATCACTATTCCCCACGGCAACTCAGTAGGGCCTCCGTGAGCTTCTTGATTCGCATAGTTCCCCCATCTGCCTATTGACTGACCTATTGCCAGTCCTGGAGACATAATATCAGCTAAATAAAAGAAAGGAACATTCTTTAATTTTGAATATATATAAACCACTAATACTCCACCAAGTATCCCCCCGTGAATGGCAAGACCTCCTTGGCGAAAATTTAATATTTGTATTGGATTAGCTAAATAATAGTCTAAATCATAGAATATTACGTAATATAATCTAGTAGTAATTACAGCTATTGGAATCATAGCTAACATCAAATCTAAAAAATTATCCTTTGTTAGACCTCTTTTCTCATCTACTAAGCTATAAGCTACCCATATTCCTAAAAAAATTCCTGTTGTAACAAAAATTCCATACCAATTAATGTCAATTCCAAATAAACTAAATGCTACTGGATCCTTAAACATCACAACCTCTCTTCATTATTCCAATTATGATAAATCTCTTGTATGTCATCATTATCTTCTAGCATGTCTATCATTTTCTCCATATTAGAAATATCTTTTTCATCGATAAGATCTATATAGTTTTGTGGAATAAATCCAATCTCACTCATGGCCAAGTTATATCCATCAGCTTCTAGTTTGTCCCTAACATTTGCAAAATTCTCAATACTAGTAGTAATCTCATAAGCATCTTCTAGGGATTCAAAATCATCGGCTCCATACTCTAATGATTGCATCATCAACTCTTCTTCATCTATATCTTCTGACTTCTCAACAATTATAGAGCCTAATCTATCAAACATAAAAGTAACAGAACCTGACGTTCCCAAATTTCCACCGTATTT
Source organism: Tissierellia bacterium (assembly GCA_012728775.1). The sequence continues at coordinate 44,025 of JAAYEN010000271.1, read as the reverse complement.
TTCAAAGGCATGTCTTACATCTGGTGCAGTTCTATTTCTATTGTCTGTCAATGCTTCTACTATAACTGCAACTCCAGAAGGTCCGTATCCTTCATAAGTGATTGATTCAAAGTCTTTTCCTCCGCCTTCACCTGCAGCTTTTTTTAATGCTCTATCAATGTTGTCATTTGGCATATTTTCTGCTTTTGCCTTATCAATTGCTGATTTCAATTCTGGATTAAAGTCGGGATCCAATCCACCTGTCCTTGCTGCAACTGTTATATATCTAGATAATTTCGCAAATATTTTTGCTCTTTTTGCGTCTTCTTTTCCTTTTCTATGTTTAATATTACTCCATTTCGAATGTCCTGCCATTAAATTTCCCTCCAATGATTTTCATATATAAGAGGCATATTCCTCTTATGTTCTGAATTTTTATTTTTTTTATTTATTGCTTCTACAAAGTTATTATTAGCTGTTTTTTTTGATATTACAGAATCTAAAACTTCATATGTAAATCCCATTTCATCTTCGTCAGTTTGCCCTTCCCATAATCCCGCAGAAGGCTTCTTGTCGATTATAGCTTGGGGTATTTTTAATAAACTAGCCATTTGAAATATTTCAGTCTTCGTAAAATCTGCTAGAGGCATTAAGTCTGAGCCTGTATCTCCCCATTTAGTAAAGTAACCAATATGAAATTCTGATCTATTAGATGATCCTAATACTAAATATCCCAATTCTTGGGCATAATAATATAAAGTAGTCATTCTTAGTCTAGGTTTTATATTGCTCTTTGCAAGTAAATTATTTCCAGAAAATGAAGATTTAATCAATTCATCATATGTTCTAGATAAGTCAATCTTTTCAGTATTCAATTCTAAAGATTCAGATACAATTTTTGCATCTATTTCATCCTTTGGATTGCTGTGAATAGGCATTATTAGACCTAATGACGTATCTGGAAAAGCAAGTTTCGATATTGCGGCAATTACTGCTGAATCAATTCCTCCACTTAAACCAAAAACAACTCCTTTTGAATTGGCATTGTCTACATTGTATCTAAGCCAAGTAACTAAATCATCAATTGTATTCTTATTAATCATTTATTAGCTCCCCATTTCTTTCTGGCATTAGAATTTCTTTTTTTGTATTTATAATAATTTCATTACTTGTAAGATTTATTAAATCATTTTTAAACCTATCTAAATCTTTCACAGAAACTAAAATTGTTCCTTGGACTCTGTCCGAATAATTTATTTCAATTGTGTTATAACCATTAGTTTCTATATAATTCACTATCTTACCATGAAAGACATAATCATAATCTATTTCTATGTGTAAATACTCTTTCATTTCTACAATTACTCCAGCATCTACTGCAATTTTTGAAGTTTTAGAATAGGCTCTTATCAGTCCTCCACCACCTAATAATGTTCCACCAAAATATCTTGTAGCAACTACCACTATATTTGTAAGTTCTTCTCGCTTTAAGACTTCTAGCATAGGTATTCCTGCAGTACCAGAAGGTTCTCCATCATCATCAAAACGTTGTATCATCATATCTTCGCCTATAATATAGGCACTGCAATTATGTGTTGCATCGTAGTGTTTCTTTTTTATTTCCCCAATGAATTCCAAAGCTTCATCTTCACTTTTTACAGGAGAGCTATATCCAATAAAAACTGATTTTTTTACCTCAAATCTATCTACTCCCTGTTTGTAAATTGACTTATACATTATTATTCCTTTACCACATTTTTTATATAATACTTATAATCGGGCTCTTCTATTTTCCCTTCAATTATAGAACCTAACTCAGTATATTCTACATCTTTAATACTATACTTTTCAACAAAATAATTTAAAATATTTTGTTCATCATAATTAAAAAACATTTTAACTTGGATTTTGTCCATAGACAAATTAGAGTAAACTACATCTAGGAGCTCGTCTAAATTAATTCCTTCTTTTGCAGAAATAAAAACATGTGGTTCATATTGTTTAAATCTATTAAGACTTTCTCCTTCCTCAAGCATATCTATCTTATTAAAGGCATAAATCATTTTTTTATCTGACAAATCCAAATCCAATAAAATTTTATTTGTCGTTTCAATTTGTAGTTCCACATCTGCATTTGTAACATCTACAACTTGAACTATAATATCGGCAAAACGAATTTCCTCTAAAGTAGATTTAAAAGCAGCAATCAGATGAGTGGGAAGTTTGGATACAAAACCAACAGTATCAATAAGTAAAAATTCCCTCCCGTTGTTAAACTCTGATCTTCTCAATGAAGTACCTAAAGTAGCAAAAAGCATATCTTTTACAAAAACTTCCCTAGATTCTTCACCTTTTGACTTTCTAATTAAAGCATTCACCAATGTTGACTTACCTGAATTAGTATACCCTGTTAATGCCACAATCGGAATATTGCTTTTACTTCGTTTAGCTCTAAGGATTTCTCTATTTTTTTCAACTAATTTAAGTTTACTTTCAATATTTCCTATTTCTCTTGTTATATGTCTCCTATCTGATTCTAGCTTCTGTTCACCCGGTCCCCTAGTTCCTATACCTCCTCCTAGTCTAGACAAGTATTGTCCCGACCCTGAAAGTCTAGGAAGTCTATACTTTAATTGTGCAAGTTTAACTTGTAGCTTTCCTTCGTTTGTATTAGCTCTTTGAGCAAAAATATCTAAAATTAAGTTCGTTCTATCCACTATATTTCTATCAATTATTTTTTCTAAATTTCTAAGTTGCGACCCAGACAATTCCTCGTTAAAAATAACTGTATTTATACTTAATTCCTCACAATAATTATAAATTTCTTCAGCTTTTCCAGGACCTATTAAGGTTCTAGGATCTTCCGATAATTTTCTTTGTACAACGGAAGCTATAACCTCTGCTCCACTCGCTTTGGCTAACTCCGATAACTCTTCCATTGAACTATCTATATCTTCATCTAAGAGATTTTTATCAATTCCAACTAATAATACGCGTTCTACTTCCCTTTGAGTCTGTAACATATTTCACCTCTTCCTCATTATATCATATGTTACGTAATATTGAACTTATTGTGACAACCAAACTTTATCTATTATGTATTAAGAGAATATGTTATAATACTCATATAATGAAATTAGGAGGGTAATTGTGTCAGATAATAGATATTCAACAAGTATAAGCATATTTGATATAATATTTAAGTTAATAAAAGTAACTATTCTTACCCTTGTAATCATAATTGTTTTAGGAGTAATGATAGTCGGAGGAATGGTGGCTTCTGTATTAGATGAATCGCCAGAAATAGATCCTACTACTATGATTTCTTCTTTAAGTCAAACTTCTACAATTTATGACTCCCAAGGGAATCTTTTAGAAAAAGTTCAAAATCCTAATTATGAATACAGGACGATAGTTACTTTAGATAAAATGCCAAGCCATTTAATAGATGCTTTTATTTCTATAGAGGATGAAAGATTTTTAACTCATCCTGGAGTAGACGTTTTAGGAATAGGTGCATCAATAATGCATGCAGCAAGATCAGGCGGTTCAATGAGAGGTGCTAGTACAATAACACAACAATTAGTTAGAAATATGTACTTAACACCAGATAGATCTCTAGTAAGAAAATTAAATGAAGCCTATCTTTCTCTTCAAGTTGAAGAGCAATTGAGCAAAAGCCAAATACTAGAAGCTTATTTAAACAAAATTTATTTAGGCCAAGGAGCATATGGGGTACAAGAAGCAGCTCAAACATATTTCAATAAAGATGTGGAAAACTTAACCATAGCTGAATCAGCATTATTTGCTGGAATTGTTAAATCCACTTCTACTTACCAACCCTTTATGCGTATCGAACCTGGAAAGTATAATTCAGAAGAGATGCATTTAGTTGGAACAGCAGATGTTTTAGGTCAAACGATGTATTTGATTTACAATCCAGAATCTGTAAATAGACAAAAAATCGTTTTGAGCCAAATGAAAAAACTAGAAAAAATAACTGAAGAACAATATCAACAAGCATTAAAAGAAGACATAATGACTGCTTTAACCCCAGGAGAAAAAATTTATCACAGTATGACTTCTTATCCTGTAGATTTTATCCAAAAACAAGCTACAGACTTACTAGCTGAGCATTACGGCTTAAGTTATATTGATGCGCAGAAGAAGCTTTTTAACGAAGGATTAAAAATATATTCTACAATTGATCAAAATTTACAGGGACAGTTGGAAGAAATGTATGAGAATTTCACTGAAATAATGGTAGGTGATCCTTCTAAAATAAGAGCACCATTTTTAATAGATTGGTCTAGAGACAAATCAGAAAATGTAATCGACTCTCGAGGTAATGTATTATTTTATAAAGCTAATAATCTAGTAGATGAAAACTACAATGTATTATTACCTGCTTCAAATTTTGAATTTGTAAATGGAGATTTAATACTAAGATATAATCCCATTACCGCAAATGGAGATTACTTGCATATAGGTGATGTTTACACTATTAATTCACAAAATAATATGGTAACCCATGAAATTGGTCCAGTATTATTGCCTAGTAATCAATATACTAAAGGTGAAAATGGCGAAATTAGAATTTCTTCAGATTTTTTAGCTGAACATCCAGATTTATTTACAGTAATTAATGAAGGAGCTGCTTTAAGAATTTCTTCAGATTACTTCACATTCCAAAAAAATGGAATTGTACAACCACAATCTGCTACAGTGGTTATGGATTATAAAACTGGAGAAGTAAAAGCTCTTGTAGGTGGTAGAGATGTTGAGGGAAATAGAATCTTAAATAGAGCTACTGATTCTAGAAGACAGCCTGGTTCTGCTATAAAACCCGTTTCTGTTTACTACCCTGCTTTAGCAGAAGGTAAAACTGCAGGTTCAATTACCGATGACGTTCCAGGAACAGTAGCTAATAAACCATGGCCTAAAAACGCATATAAAGGATATAGAGGACTCTTAACTTATAGAATGTCATTAGATGTATCTTCAAATGCAGGTACAGTTAATGTTCTAAATCAAATAGGTATAGATACTTCAATGAAGTACTTGGAAAAACTGGGAATAATTCATCCTGATGACCCTGAAAATGACTCTATAGTTACATCAAGAGAAAATGCCAAAGTCAATGACGAAAACTCCGCGGCATTAGCATTAGGCGGAATGACTAAAGGATTAACTCCTTTAGAACTTACCGCAGCATTTGGAGCAATTGCCAATGACGGGACATATATTTCTCCTAAAGTTGTAACAAAAATATTAGATAGTCATGGAAATATTATTATTGACGATTCAACAAAAAAAGAAGTAATTACTGATAATAAAACTGCATATATTATGAAAGATATGTTAAAAACAGTTGTCGATAATGGATATACAGCAAAACCCGCAAAGTTAAATGGAATGGCTACAGCTGGTAAAACTGGAACGACAAACGATGAAGCAGATATTTGGTTTGTTGGATTTACCCCTTATTATGTAATGGGTACTTGGATAGGACATGATACCCCCGCTATCACACTTCAAAGAGGCTCCTTAGCTGCTGCAGAATTTTGGAACGATATAGCAACGAAAATTCACGAAGATTTAGAACCTATAGCTGAATTTGAAGAGCCCGAAGGAATTGTAAGTGAATATATATCATTTAAAAGTGGAAAATTATCTACAAAATCTGTAAGTGGCGCTGGACACAGTACGTCTGAGATTTTTGTAGATGGTACACAGCCCACTGAATATGATGATAGTTATAAAAGCGTTAGCGTATGTAGTACTACCGGACGATTGGCAACTAAATATTGCCCATCAACTAGTTACAAATCAGCATTTATGAGATCAGAACCTTATGATCCTAAAGATCACGGCGGATTTACCCCAGATGATGTCAACTATCTTCCGGGCTCATATTGTACAGCGCATACTCAAGAGACCCATGATGAGTGGTACTATGGACCTTATGGACCAGGATTTAGCGGAGGAAGTAATGACAACGACTCCTCAGGTTCATCTAACAGTAATAATGACTGATGTATAATATAACTAAAAAATTGAGCTAGTCCAATGGATTAGCTCAATTTTTTTACTTAACTTTTTCAATTTTTATTCCAGTATCAATTCCATTGATATCATATTTTTCTAAGTCTTTACTTTCAAAATCAACTTCCGTTGCCAATACTTCTGATTTAAAATGTTCCAAATCTTCTTTCAAAGCATTAGCAATAACTTCTTCAGTTTCTATAAATACTTTAATATTATCTAATACTTCCAAATCTTCTTGCTTACGAAGTTGTTGAACCTTAGATATTACTTCTCTAACATATCCTTCTTTTCTCAAATCTTCACTGATATGTGTATCTAAAATAATGAATATATTGTTTTCAGAACTTACGTCAAATCCTTCTTTACCTTGGATATTTATCATTACGTAATCTTCTAATATTTCATTCATCTCTCCATCTAACTCAATGGAAATCTTTTTATCGCGTTGTAGTTGATCTACAAATTCTTTAGGATTTACTTCATTTAAGAATTTTCCAAAGGATTTAATTTTTGAACCAAGTATTGAACCTGCTACCTTAAAATTAGGTTTCAAGGAGTAGTTCATATACTCTGTAATATCTGATGCAAACTCAACATTTTTCACATTCAGTTCTTCTTTTATTAAATCTGTTAAATCCCCTATTATATCTTTATAGCTACCATCTATAACTACATTTGATAAAGGTTGACGTACTTTTATCTGCGCATTTTCTCTAGATACTCTTCCTAAAGATACTATGCTTCTTACTAACTCCATTTTTTCTTCAAGTCTTGTATCCACTAAAGTTGAGTCATATTCAGGATAATAGTCAACATGTACCGAAACATTTCCTGTTAAATTTTGATATAATTCCTCTGCAATAAATGGAGTAATTGGTGCTATCATTTTTACAACACCTAATAAAACTTCATAAGTGGTATTGTAAACTGATTTTTTATCATCATCATATTCTGACTTCCAAAATCTTCTACGATTTCTTCTTATATACCAATTAGAGAAATCTTCCAATAAGAATTCTTGAATATCTCTTGCAGCTCTATTTAACTCGAAAATGTCCATATTTTCTCTTACACTATTAATTAGCGAGTTATATCTTGAAAGTAGCCATCTGTCGATTTCAGGTCTATCTTCACAAGGTATATTAAAGGAAGTAATATCTATATTATCTGTTTTTGCATATAGACTCAAGAAATTATATATATTTCTTAATGTTCTGAAAAACTTCGATTGAACCTCTTTAATATCCTCTTCATTAAATCTAGTTGGAACCCACGGTGGAGATACGTAAATCAAATACCATCTTAAGGCATCTGCTCCGTATTTTTCAAATAACTTATTAGGTTCAACTGTATTGCCTCTAGATTTGGACATTTTTTTGCCGTCCTTATCTAGTATCAAGTCATTAACCAATACATTTTTATATGGCGACTTGCCCATAACATAAGTGGCAATACTAATTAAACTATAAAACCATCCTCTAGTTTGGTCTATTCCTTCATTGATAAAATCCGCAGGAAATAATTGGTCAAAGTTTTCTTTATTTTCAAAAGGATAATGATGTTGAGCAAATGGCATAGAACCACTATCAAACCAAACATCAATTACATCTTCTTCTCTAGTCATTACTTCGCCACATTTTTCGCAATTAATGTGTACATCGTCCACATAAGGTCTGTGTAGCTCTATAGATTCGTCTATCTCTTCTATGGCTCTTTCCACTAGTTCAGCTCTCGAACCTATACTTGTAGTATTTCCACAGCCATTACATCTCCATACAGGAAGTGGAGTTCCCCAATATCTAGACCTTGAGATTGCCCAGTCATTTAAATTTTCAAGCCAGTTACCAAATCTTTTCTCTCCGACGTAGTCAGGGTACCAATTAACCCCATTATTATTTTCAATCATCTTGTCTTTATAATCAGTTACTTTAATGTACCAAGATGGTTTTGCATAATATATTAACGGCTTGTCACATCTCCAACAGTGAGGATAATTGTGTTCTACTTTTTGTCTTCTATATAGTAAGTTTTCATCGTAAAGATAATGCATAATATTATGATCAGCATCCATTACGAATTGACCTTTCCATGGAGTATCAGTAAATTCTCCTTTATCATCCACTGGATTTAATACAGGAGCATTATACTTCATACCGGTATTATAGTCATCTTCACCAAAAGCAGGAGCAGTATGAACTATTCCAGTACCATCAGCAGTTGTGACGTAATCAGCAAGTGTAACAAAGAAAGCTTTTTTATCTACAGATAAGAACGGCATTAATTGTTCATACTCTATATGCTCTAATTCCTTACCTTGGAATTCTTCAATGATTTCGTATTCATCAATCAATACAGTACCCAGCAAATCTTTAGCTAAAATGTATATCTCATCATTATTCTTTACTTTTACATAAGTAACTTCAGGATTTACAGTTAACAATACGTTTGAAGGTAATGTCCAAGGAGTTGTAGTCCATACTAAGAAATATTCATCTTTGTCTTTAATCTTAAACTTTACATATACTGTTTCTGTTTTATCTAATTTATAACCTTGAGCAACTTCATGGGAAGCTAATCCCGTTCCACATCTTGCACAATATGGCAAAATCTTATGCCCTTCATAAAGTAAACCATCTTTGAACATACTATCTAAAATCCACCATACAGTTTCAATATAGTCATTGTCCAAAGTGATATATGGGTTTTCCATATCTATTAGATAACCCATTCTCTCAGTCATCTCTCGCCATTCTTTTTCATATTCAAACACTGATTCTTTGCAGATTTTATTGAATTTTTCTATTCCAAATTTTTCAATATCCTGTTTGTTTTTTAATCCAAGTTTTTTTTCAACTTCGATCTCTACTGGCAATCCATGAGTATCCCATCCAGCTTTTCTTTCAACTTTAAAACCTCTCATAGTTTTATATCTACAAGTTAAATCTTTTAAAGTTCTAGCCATAACGTGATGAATTCCAGGTCTACCATTTGCTGTCGGTGGCCCTTCATAGAAGATATATGATGGAGAATCTTCTCTTTCTTTAATAGATAAATCCAATAAGTCAATCTTATTCCAATATTCTATGAGTTCTTTCTCTCGCTCATCGACGTGTTTTTCAGATAATTCTCTTAACAATTCCAAAAAACCATTCCTCCTCTTTAAAATTAAAAATCCCTACTTTCAAATAGGGATTATACTCTTTGAAAATCTATCAATATTATAGTTTATATTGTAGAAATTATCAAAAATTTATGCGTTTTTATCAGACTTTTTTTTATTTATTAAATCTTCAAAGTTTACACTATTAAATTTGTTTATTAGTTCGTTTTGAATCTTCTCTAATTCAAAATGAATTTCACATAATCCATTTGCCGCATCACAATAATCACCTAATAGACATTGATTAATAACCATATCTCCTGAAATGGAAGAATACACGTCATATAGAGTAATTTCTTTAGGTTCTTTTGCTAAAACATACCCACCTCTAGGACCTCTTATTGAATCAATCAAACCAGAAGTTAATAATTTTCTCAAAATTCTATAAGTAAACCTTTCTGGAATCAATAATTCATCAGATAAATCCTTGGAACGAAACTTAGTACCCTCAGGACTTTTTGCAAATTTTAAGATTATTCTGTATGCATAGTCATTTTCTAAATTTAATCTCATCTCATCTTTCCTTATTATTAATATTTGACCCAGCTACAAAAGCACTTGACCAAGCCCATTGAAGATTGTATCCTCCACAGTCACCATCTACATCAAGAACTTCGCCTATAAAATATAAATCTTTCACAAGTTTAGATTCCAAAGAATCTTCATTGATTTCAGTGGTATCAACTCCACCTATTGTACTTTGGGCATTCCCAAAACCTTTATATCCTGTTATGTTAAATCTAAAGTCTGAAAGAGTTTTAATAATTGCTTTTGATAACTTATCGTCATGATAAATAGAAGTTAATTTCGTACCTAGTTGAAATTGTATCACATTTAGTACAGATTGTATAAGTTTTTTATGAATTATTCCTATAAAAAAAGAAGTTATTTCTATTCCTTCAAGGTTTTTTATCCTATTTTCTATCATGCTCTGAATTTCTTCTTTATTAATTCCTACAATATTTACCCCAACTTCCACTTTCTTATCATTCTTCAAAGCTTGAATTGCTTGTCTAGATAAGTCTAAAACTGCAGGTCCACTTAATCCATAGTCAGTAAATAAAACATCTCCACTTTTCGTAGAAACTTTTTCACCTTCTACGTATAAAGACGCATTTGTATCTATTCTAACTCCTTTTAAGGATTTCATTTTATAAAAATCACTTTCCAGTTGTACTATAGTGGGATATTGATCTATTATATCGTGCCCAAATTCTTTAGCAAGTCTATACCCTATGCCATCAGACCCACTAGAAGGCATTGCTAAACCGCCTGTTGCAATAACTAAAATATCCGATTCATATTTTTTTGAGCCATTTAATAAAAATCTGTCGCCTCTTTTTATAACTTTATCTATTTTTTCATTTAAAACTACATCTACACCGAGTTTATCCATTTCTATTCTTAACAAGTCTAATACGCTAGACCCTTGAAGAGAAAGAGGATATACTCTTCCTTCTTTTTCTATAATTGGATAAATTCCTATCGTTTTTAAATATTCCATAGTTTCTTTATTATCAAATTTCTCAATAATCTTCATAGGAAAAGAAATATTCTCTGAGTGAAAATTTGTCTTATTCAATTTGACATTGGTATAATTGCATCTTCCATTACCTGTAGCCAAAAGTTTTTTTCCAACTCTATCGTTTCTTTCAAATATGCGAACCGCCCAATCTGGTTTATTTCTTTTTAATAAAATCGATAAAAACATTCCTGATGGACCTCCACCGATTATGCTAATATTCATATTTCTCCTTAATCTACACTTTTAAGTGCTTCTACCATGTCAATTTTCTTTAGTTTAAGATACATCAATACCATTACCATCATTGTGAAAACTAATGTTAATACAGAAGAAATGGCATATGACAATGGATAGTTAGGATCTCCAAACATTACATTTGCTGGCGCAAATGAATATAGAATAAATTCAACAATTATTTTTCCTAAAAACATTCCAAATCCAATGCCTATTATTGATAATACAAAGGTTTCTTTATAGACATATTCTGTTAATTCATTCGTATAAAACCCTAGTACTTTCATAGTTGATAATTCTCTAATTCTTTCCGATACATTGATATTAGTAAGATTATATAATACAACAAGAGATAATAACATTGCTATTACAACAATTATTATTATTACAGAGTCTATAGCGTCAATGGTGGCATTCATTGTAGCCTTTGCAATCCTACTAGATATAGAACTAATAATATTCTCCTCAGATAATATTTCTTCTGATGTAATATCTTCTGCTTCTTCACTATTATCAACTAAGTCTACTAATATCATATTAATATTTATTTCGTTATCCAGAAGTTTATTATAGTAATCTTCCTTAATATAAATACTGTGTCCTATATAAAACTCAGTAATTCCACTTAATTTCATTTCTACAATTTCATCTTCAACTTCTACATTAAAAGTATCCCCTATATCTAGATCCATTAACGTAGCAAGCTTTTCGGTCATAATAACGCCTTCATCCGAAAGTTCAATGGGTGCAATTTTGTTTCTTGTTCTTAAGTTAACCAGATTTTCCAATTTATTATCCATATCAACGATTAAAGAAACATCTTGTGTTCCTTGTCCTGGAATTTGCAGTTTTAAAATTCTAAAATTGGTGCCAGCATAATCTGCTGTATTTTTATTATTTTCAATTTTATCTATAGCATTATTAAAATCAACCTCATCGATTTCCTCTTCAATAGCAAACATAATATCATAAGCTTGTATTTCATCAAATTGTAAGTTTACAACACTTTCTATTGAAAATTTCATTCCAAAGCCTAGGATCAATATGGCCATACAACCAGCTACACCAATTATCGTCATAGCCATTCTATCTTTGTATCTAAAAATATTTCTAGCAGTAATTTTGTTCATAAATCCAAGTCTATTCCAAAGAGGCTTAATTCTTTCTAGAAATATTCGCGATCCAGATTTAGGAGCTTTTGGTCTGAGTAGTGAGGCAGTATTTTCTCTTAAAGTCTTATTTACAGATAAATATGCTGAAAACGTAGTTGTTATAATCGCTAAAACCATACCTATTACAAACAAACTTAGGGATTTCATACTAATAATTTCAGAAAAAATCATTCCCTCCATGTATATTTCATAAATAAGTGGTCCCACAAACCGTTGTCCTATATATGTGCCTAATAATGTACCTACAATTCCAGATATCCCGCCAAATAAAATAAATTTTGAAGAAATTATATCATTTGTATAACCCAATCCTTTATAAGTTCCTATTAGTACTCTTCTTTCATCTACCATTCGCGTCATAGAGGTAAACGCCACCAATAAAGCTATTAACAAAGCAAGTATTGAAAGAACTATTGCTAATATTTTTAGACTTACAGGTAAACCCTTAACAGTATGATAATTAGCATCTGCACTTCGAGAATCGATCATAAAGTTTGGTTCTTTTAGTTTCATTAATTTATCTTTTGCATCAGCAATCTCTATTTCTGCATCAGAAATTTGGATCAAAGCATCAGCTGATTTTTCCTCAAATTCCTTTTCCCCGTCTTTAAATTCTTCTAATCCTTCTTCATATTCCTTTAATCCATCTTCGTATTCTATCTTACCGTCTCTTAAATCTATAATTCCTTGCTGATAATCAACTTCACCTTGTTCTAATTGTTCTTTAGCATCAGCTAATTCCTGTCTGCCTTTTGCCAGTTCTGATTCTAAAGTTTTTTCTGCTTCTACAATGTCAACTAGTCCTTGATTATATTCCGCTTCGCCTTCTCGTAAGTCTCTTTCTCCTTTTTCAAGTTCCAATCTTCCTTCTTCAGCCTTATTTATTCCATCTTGTAATTCTGCTCTTCCCTTTTCTAGTTCAGATTTCGCATCGTCTAATTGAGTTTTAGCAGAGTTCAATTCTTTCTCTGCTTCATTAATGGATTCATCTGAATAGTCCATGACTTCATCAGATACTCTACCTTCAAATTCAACTTTTTCAAAATTAGATAACTGTTCTTTTGCTAAATTTAATTGATTGGTTTTGTTATTTAGATTTTGTTCTTCTGTTGTAATAAGCCCTTTAAGTTCATTTATTTTATTGTCGACACTAGTTTTATCTTCTGTAGTGTCTAAAATACTTTCATTATAATTCAGTTGTGCTTTGTAGTTATTTACATTTTCTTGGTGATTAGCTACTTGAGTTGTAAGAGAAGAAATAGATGCCTCCAGCTCATCTTTATTTTTTGTTTTGTTTATTTCTCCAAGTCGAATCTCTTTACTTATACGAATTTTTTCTTTCATTTCATCTAGTTCAGCTCTTCCATCTTCGTATAACTTTAAATTGTCATTGTACAGTTTTTCTCCATCCGCAAATTTCTTTTTTGCATCTTCAAGTTCGATTAATCCATCTTCGTATTCTTTTCGACCTTTGGCAAGATCTGTTCGACCCTTTTCTAGCTCAATTTTAGCGTCTTGCAATTTTATTCTACCATCAGCTATTTCTTTTCTAGCATCTTCTTCAGAATCTCTTAACTCAACTATTCCTTCTTCATATTTTTTCCATCCGTCGTTGAGTTCTAGCCTGGCTTCCATTAAAGAAATTTCGCCATCTCTTATTTCAATTTCTGCTTCTAATAATTTTATTCTGCCATCGTCTAGCTCCAGCCTACCGTCTTCTAATTCTTGTTTGGCTTCTTCTAGTTCTTTTTTTGCTTTTTCTATTTCCGACTCAGCATCTTGGATATTCTCGTCAGCATCTTGTTTAACTTCTTCCATTCTAGTTTTTGGCCTATCTATAAATGATTCTTCTAAACTGATAAGGAGTTTTTGTACGCTTTCTTCATATTCATCACTAGAGCTAATTAATTCTTCAAGACCTTCTCCTATAATTCTAGCTTTCGTATAGTAATCAATATCAAATTCAAAATTATTAACATATCCAAAAGAGCTAATTATTCCACTTCCAATGGTAGATAGTTCCCTAGTGTCTACTGTAAGATGTTCTAAAGACCTAACCAGTCCTACTATGGTGTATTTATTTAACTTTAATTCTTCGATATCTTTTGAATTTTTCCCATCGACAAATGAAATCTCTTCTCCGATAGATACTTTGTCATTAAAAAAGTCATATCCTAAAACAATTTCGCCACTTTCTTCTGGTAATCTTCCTTCAACTATAATTAAATTTGTAATTTTCTCAGGTAAGTTTTCTATTTTAACTATATCAGAAGTACCTTCTACAAAAACATCTACAGATTTAATCATCTCAAAATCTTCTACCATGGTATTAGTAGCGATAATTACCTCATCTGCTTCTGCTAAACCCATTGTAGAAGATATAGTTGCATCATGTAAATTATATTTCTTATAGTAAATTTCTGGAATATCTTCAAGTAAAATAGTAGCCATAAATACACCCGAAAAGGCTATCATACTTATTAATAAGAGCGCCATTATAGAAAAAAATCTTCCCTTATTTGCTTTTACTTCTCGAATAATATCTTTTAATACAGTTTTATTCATAACTACCACTCAATCAAATCTATAGAAATAGGATTAGGATTTAATTGTATATCTCTAACCTTTGCGTCACTAATTTCAATGAGTTTATTTGCCATAGGAGCTATTGCCTTATTATGAGTTATAACTATAACTGTTGCGCCAAAATCTTCTATGGTATCGTAAAGAAGCTTTAATATTTGTTTCCCAGTATTATAATCTAGTGCTCCAGTAGGCTCATCACATAAAAGTAATTTAGGATTTTTGGCTATAGCTCTAGCTATAGCAGCTCTTTGTTGCTCTCCTCCAGATAATTGGGATGGAAAGTTATTAATTCTCTCTCCAAGTCCGACCTTTTCTAATATTTCTCTTGGGTTCAATGGATCTTCTGAAAGTTCTGTAGCTAATTCTACATTTTCTAAAGTTGTTAAGTTGGGTACTAAATTATAAAACTGAAACACAAAGCCCACGTCACGTCTTCTGTAACCTGTTAACTCTTTTTCAGTATATTTAGCTATGTTTTTCCCATCGACTATTACGTCGCCCTCATCTGCCTTATCCATTCCTCCTAATATATTTAGAAGTGTAGACTTCCCTGCTCCAGATGGACCAACGATAACGTTAAATTGCTCTTTATCGATATCAAAAGTTATTCCGTTATTAGCTACTATCTTTGTTTCACCCATTCGGTAAAACTTATAAACATCTTTAAATTCAACAAATGCCATATAGCACCTCAAATATTATTATACACTATTAAAAGAAAATGTCCTTAATAATATATTAAGGACACAAAATTTTCATATTTTATTGCTTATTTAATTTTAGTCTAACCATCTTCTCGCATGGGAAAAATTATTTTGGAAGTAATATCCGCTAATTGGATCTTTTATTATCTTTCCTTGGTTATTAGATGCATGAATCATCATACCATCTCCCACGTATAATCCTACGTGTGAAATTACACTGCTACCGCTGCTAGTAAAGAAAAGCAAGTCTCCAGTCTGTAAATCTTCTCCGTCAACTAAATCTCCAACTTCAGCCATTTGTTTTGATGATCTTGGCATTTTTATATCTGTAAATTCACCATAAAGTGCATATACCATTCCTGAACAGTCATAACCTGCTTTACCAGTATCGCCATATACATAAGGAGCTCCTAGTAAAGTCTCTGCCTTATTAGCAATGTTCAATGCTGTAGCACTTGCGTTCATTCTTGAGTCTCCTGTAGTAGGAACGTTCTTCTTTTCAAGAACTACTTCTTCAGGTTTTTTTACTTCTTCTGGCTTTTCAAATAGGCTAATTGAGTCCTTTGAAACTTGGTATTTATTCTCAAATTCGTCAAATATAATAAAATAATCTCGTTCAAACCATGCTACTTTGACACTATCACCTTTATTTATATTAAATGAATTAGTACCATTGTCAGCGTTGATATTGTCTATAGCAATACCTTCAACAATATTTCTTATTCTATCTGGATCTAAATCCGATTTATTAACATACCCAGTTAAACCTTCACTTGTTCTAACAAGAGCTTGGTCTCCCCTATTTTCTACAAAAGTTAAGTATTCTTCTAAGAATAATAATCTAATTACTTCGCCTGAATTGTCAAATAAAGGTGTATTATTCAATACTGTATATCCATTAACACCATTATCTACCTTTAGAAGATATTGTTTTGGGACATAGAATCTTGTTCCATCATTAGCTTCTACATGATATGTAGCTTTGCTTGCCCCTTCTCCTATTATCTCAGCCCTATTATTAGGACTATAATTTACTTCAACACCGTTGTTAAGCCTTGCATTGAAGCTACTCACGAAAATTCCAGTATCTTTAAAACCTATTAATCCTAAAACAAGAACTAATATGAGTCCCGACGGAATCCTCATCTTGCTTTTTTGCAACTCTAACACTCCTTTTTCTTTTTTTTACTTTCTTAACAAATAAAATTATAATCTATTTGTTTCTTAAAAGCAACAAAAAAGTTACAAAATGTTTACAATTCTTTTCTATTTTGTAACTTTTTTTACTAAAACAATAATATGAGTACATCTATAAGCCGTGTTCTGTCTTCGCTGATCATTAATCTGGGCTAATTGTTGCCAAAAAGCTCTAGCGATCTACCATCTGACCTCTCGGTCCCATTTGATCTTTCTCCTGACGGGGTTTACATAGCCACATAATCTCTTATGTGCTGGTGAGCTCTTAATTCACCTTTCCATCCTTACCTATAAATAGGCGGTATCTCTCTGTTGCACTTGCCTTAGGGTCGCCCCCACTGGACGTTATCCAGCGTCATTTTTCGGAGCACGGACTTTCCTCACTTACGTGTAATCAGCCAATGTACTCAATACTCTTCGTATACTAACATATTGTTTAAAATTATTCAATATTTTCACAGTAAACTCACATTTATGTTTTTTAGCAAATTA
This sequence comes from Tissierellia bacterium, assembly GCA_012728775.1. The sequence continues at coordinate 26,928 of JAAYEN010000271.1, read as the reverse complement.
TAAAACCTTACTTAAAAACTCTTTTGTTCTTAGGTTTTTAGGATTATTAAAAACCTCTTCTGGTGTGCCCTTTTCTTGAATAATTCCTTCATCCATAAACAACACTCTATCAGAAATTTCTTTTGCAAAATTCATTTCATGGGTAACAATAACTATAGTCATGCCAGAAATTACTAAATCTTTAATAACAGCTAAAACCTCCTTTACCATTTCAGGGTCTAGAGCACTAGTAGGTTCGTCAAATAATATTATTTCAGGATCCATGGCTAATGCTCTTACTATAGCTAATCGTTGTTTTTGTCCACCTGACAATCTATTTGGATATTCAAGTTTTTTGTCGAAAAGCCCGACTCTAGATAACAATTCTTCAGCAAGTTTATTAGCTTCTTCTTTTCCCATACCCTTTTCTAGAGTAGGGGCTAAAGTAACATTTTCCAACACATTCAAATGAGGAAATACATTAAATTGCTGAAATACCATTCCAATCTTTTGACGATATTTAGATAAATTTATATTCTTATCCATTAAGTTTTTTCCTTTAAAGATAATTTCTCCCTTTGTTGGTGTTTCTAACAAATTTAAACATCTAAGAAAAGTGCTTTTTCCACTTCCGGAAGGCCCAATTATTGAAACAACTTCCCCATACTTGATGTTTTCATTAATTCCTTTTAAAACTTCCAACTCTCCAAAGGATTTGTAAAGATTATTAACTTCTACTAAGATCTCATCCATTTTGTAAACTCCTTTCAAAAACATCAATTCCTTTTGAAAGGATACTTGTTACGGCTAAATAAATTATTCCTACTATAATCAATGATGGCAAGGACAAAAATGTTGCTGACTGAACAGTTTTATATGATGTCATCAATTCACTCACAAAAAATACTGATGCCAATGAAGTTTGCTTGACCATAGAAATATATTCATTTCCTAGAGCAGGTAAAATATTTTTTATAGCTTGGGGAAGAATAATTTTTCTCATTACATTCCAATTTGAAAGTCCTAAGCTTTTACCAGCCTCATTTTGTCCTTTGTCTACTGCTTGAATTCCAGCACGAATTACTTCAGCAACATAGGAACTTGCATTTACTATTAACGCTACTACAATGCATGCAGTATCACTTAAGGAAAAGGGAGTTATTTTTGGAAGAAGTAGCCAAAAAAAGTATAACTGTAATAATATAGGCGTTCCCCTAAGTACCCCTATATATGCATTTACTCCAATGTCCAAAACTTTTATTTTAGATAGCTTTAATATCGCAATAATAGTACCAAGTATGGTTGCAATAAAAACCGTAATGCCTGCCAACCATAATGTTCCTACTAACCCACTAATATAAACGTATCCATATTTTTGCCATAGGGAAATAATTGTATTTGCCATAACTTACACCTCTTACAAACCTAAACTTTTTGCGTACTCAGTATATTCCTCGTGCCATTTTTCAAATTCTCCAGATTCCAAAACTTCTTTTATAGCTTCGTTAACTATTTCTGTAAGCTCAGTCTCTCCCTTTGGAATTCCTATTCTAGTACCTTGTGTTTCAGGATCTACCTCAAATTCAAAATCTTCAACTATCATTAGTTTCGCATCGGGATTTGCTTCTATATACAATTGACCCATTGGAATAGAGACTGCACAAACATCTGCTTTATTTTCTTGTACCATTAGGAAACCATCTGTAGTTGCAGAGACTCTTTTGAATTCTTTATAATTGGGAATTTGCTCATTTACAAATAACTCTTGAAGAGATCCACTTTGAGCTACTACGATTTTATCCCCTATATCGTTAGGACCTTTAATATTTTCAGCATCTTCTTGTCGAATCAGTAATCCATAGCCTGGACTATTTTCCGAAAAATAATATCCATCAGATAAATTCATAGCTTCTGACCTTTCAGGAGTATATGCCAAAGCAGAAATCGCTAAGTCATATTTCCCTTCAGTTACACTACTTAATACAGCAGAGAACTCCAAGGGAATTATTTTTACGTCAACCCCAATTTTTTCTCCAATATATTTTGCAAGTAATATATCAGAACCAACATATTGATCTTCTCCCTTTTTAGATGGATCAATAAATTCATATGGTGCAAAATAAGGCTCTGTTACTACTTCAATATATCCTCTTTCTCTAATAGCTTCCAATCTATTAGTTTCTTTATTCACTTCACTATTTGAAGACGTGCCTCCACAACCAAACATTAAAATCAAACTAACTACTAACATTAATACTAAAATAGATTTTCTCAAATAATTCTTACTTAACATTTTATTCTCTCCCTTTAAAATAATTTTTTTATTTTGGCCAAAAACAAAAAAATCTCGTCCTCCAGCATATACATGCTAGAGGACGAGAATAAAATTCTCGTGGTCCCACCTCTGTTTAATGATATTTCACAATATCAAACTCATCAGGTACTATCATACCTTTGCACTATAACGGGTGCGAGTTATCCGAATCCACTACTTCCTTAACGGTTTTGCAAGATTAGCTCAAAGATGTGTTCGATATATCATAGCTATGCATTTTCACCAAACATGCACTCTCTATAAGTTATAAATACATCTACTCTTTCTTTTCACGGCACTGATTATTAATCAACTGTAAAAAATATAACATAAATTACACTAGTTGTAAAGTTAAATTTAAATTAAATTTTATTTTTTCTTTAATCTTTATATATTAATGTACCTGTTTTTCCCTTCAAAGCATCTAATGACTTTTCTAAAGATGTAATTATTGCTTTTCCTTCAGGATTTTGTTCTAAAAAGTTTATACACGCTTCTATCTTGGGAAGCATTGAGCCCTTAGCAAAATGTTCTTCTTCTATATATTTATGAACTTGAGAAATACTTATTTTATCTAGATTTTTTTGGTCAGGCTTATTAAAATTTAATGCAACTTGTTCTACAGCAGTCAAAATTAATAAAGTCTCAGCTTTTATATCAGAAGCCAGCTTTGAACAAGACTTATCCTTGTCAATGACAGCGGCTACCCCTTTATATAATCCATCTTTTTCAATAACTGGTATTCCACCTCCGCCAACGGTAATCACTACAGTACCTAAGTTAGATAGCTTTTTAACAGTTTCTAATTCAACAATTTTAACAGGATTCGGTGAAGGAACTACTCTTCTATAACCTCTCCCTGAGTCTTCTATATAAGTGTATCCATTAATAGAAGAAAGTCTTTCAGACTCTCCTTTTGAATAAAATTGGCCTATAGGTTTTGTTGGATTTGAAAAAGATTTATCGTCTTTATCTACAACTACTTGAGTTATTATCGAGCACACTTCTTTTTCGATATTTGATTCTTTTAAAGCATTTATTAATGCCTGTTGTATGTGATAACCTATATAACCTTGACTCATTGCTCCACATTCAGGAAAAGGCATGCTAGGAATACCAGTGTCTCCCGAATGAGAATAATCAAAAGATAAATTAATCATACCTACTTGAGGACCATTACCATGTCCAATTATTACATCATATCCATCTTTAATTAATTTTACTATAGATTTTGCTGTTTCCTTAACCAACTCTTTTTGCTCTTCTGGCGTATCCCCTAAGGCATTTCCGCCCAATGCTACAACAATTTTTTTATTCATTCTTTTTTCCTTTCAATATAGAAAATTTCCTCAATAGAATAATATATTTTTTTATTAATGTAGATAAAAAAATTTACTTATTTTTATTATATTTTTTTCATATTTTACATCTAAATATAGTTAATGTAAATAATTTTGTTGTTTGATAGAAAATAAAAAGAGATTGAAAACACGATCAATCTCTAAAAATATTTTATTTTGACTTGAAATTGTACATTGGTTTAACATGTTGAAGGATTTTCACTGTATCTTTTGTATAATTGATAATGTCTTTCATAGGCTTATAAGCAAATGGCGCTTCATCAATTGTATCCTTGTTAACCGAAGTGGTAAATATTCCCCTCATTGATTCCTCGTAATCTTCTAGGGCTATATCTGTCTTAGCTTGATTTCTACTCATTAATCTGCCTGCACCATGGGGAGCAGAATAATTCCATTGAGGATTTCCTAAACCCTCGCAAATTAATATCCCATCTCGCATATTCATGGGAATTGTCAAGAGCTGACCTTTATATGCTGCAACAGCTCCTTTTCGAAGTATATGATGATTTTCTTCATTTAGCTCAATATAATTATGAACTGTATCAAATCCTTTAATTATTTTAGGTTTTAAAAAATCTAAAATTTTTTCTGCCATGACATTTCGATTTTCCAATGCAAATTCTACACAAACATTCATATCATGCAAATACTCAAAAAACCATTTGCCATTACTTTTTAGTGTTTCTAAACCTCTGGAAGTATTTGGATTTTCTTGTATTTTTTTTAATTCAATTGCTATTTCTTTCTCCCTACCTTGTTCCTTCAAACTTTTTATAATTTCTTCTGATTTAGTGGTAACACCATCTTGTGAAAGAGATGAAGCTATTTTTTGATAATAGTTAGCTACTTGTAAACCTAAATTTCTAGAACCCGAATGAACTGTGAGGATATATTCATTTTCCCTTTCGCCCTTACCGATTTCTATATAATGATTTCCGCCACCCAAAGTTCCCATGGATTTTTTTAATCTGGATTGATCCTTAATTTGATTTCTCATATATAATCTATCTATAAAATTCATTGGTCTTTCTTTGTTATGGACTTTAAATCCTGAAGGTATATTATTTCTAATATAGTCATCTAATGCTTTAAAATCTAATTCATAAGGCGTTTCGAATATTTCTGTTCTGATTCCACATCCTATGTCAACACCCACTAAATTGGGGCATATTTCGTCTTTAACTATCATAGTCGTACCTATGACACTTCCTAATCCAGCGTGGTAATCAGGCATAAATCTAGGATTTGAATTTTGTGAAAATGGTTCATCTAGTAAATCTTGAATTTGTTTAATTCCAGATTCTTCATATTGATCAGAATAAACTATTCCTTCTGAATATTTTCCTTGTAACTTAATCATAATATCACCTGAAATGACTATACCCTTTTAATAGATTAATTAAAATATCAAAAATACAGTTATGATTTGGATAGTTCTATCATTTAATATAAGAAATCATTTTAATTTTATTAATAATTATATAATTTGATATTATCTTTTTTCAAAAATTTCTCGCATTTATTATCTTATTATTCACCAGATTGTTTATCGTAATTTCTAATTATCATGGCATTAGCTTTTCTCATGCCCATTTTTTCATAAAAATGAACTAAATCTGAATCACATACTATATCTATCATGTAGTAATCTTTAAATTCTTCAATAGCCATTTTAACCAGTTTATTACCTATTCCTTGGCCTTTATATTCAGATATAACCTCTAAAAATGGGATATATGCAGTTAAAACTCCATCACTTATAACATTTATATAACCAATAATTTCTTTTTTTTCTTCATGGATTGCAACAAAAGATTTAAAACTACCGGACAATATTTTTCTATGGACATTCTCGTCAGGAGGATTTAACCAACCGTCAAAAAAACCTTCAGCTATTTTAACGTCTTCTAATTCATCTGTGTACAATTTATAAATAATCATAGTTGCCTCCTTATATTAAATAGTAGCTGATAATTAATCTTATCAGCTACATAATTTATTCCCTATTTTAAATAATTAAATCGTTGCAACTTCTATGTTTCAAAAATCTAAATTCCAATCTCTAGTGGTTCCGTCTTCATTATGGGTAATTACATCGTGCAATATATTTAACCCAACTCCTCCATCTTTTGCACCTCGTACAAGCACAGACTTAGCTAAAGATTTGGAATTAGTTCTTACAAATTGAATGATTTTGGGCTCAATTTTATATTTTTTCATATATTCTATAAGTGATGCCAATCTTTCAGGTCTATATACTAACTCAAGAGTTCCTTTCGTTGGAAGCATTCTAGATGCTGCAGCTACCCATTCCTCGATACTTTCATGATGTCTAGATATTCGATAGTTTTCCACCTTATTCTCTATATCATTTTCAAAATAGGGAGGATTCATTATTATACTATTGGGTCTCTCAGTATAATATTTTGAAAAATCCCTCACATCTGATAAAACTGGAATTACTCGTCTATCCAATTGATTTTCTTCAATAGAGATTTTCAAAATCTCTATTACTTCTGGTTGAATATCTACAGCATATACTTTTTCAACAGATTTTCTATCTGCTAAACCCAAACTCAAAACTCCAGTGCCACATCCTAAATCTACAACTACTCCTTTTGCTTTTGAAAATTTTAATAGCATCAAACTATCAGTACCAAAGGAAAATCTTTTAGAATTTTGGTATATTATATAATTTGTATTTGGAATATAATCTTTTCTAATCATTAGTTAAATTAATCACCAGTAACGATCTAAATCATTTACATCAGTAATTACAGGTTTACCATCTTTATCCAATAGAGGTGTTAAGCCCATTCCATATCCTCGATTAATTATCAAATAATTAACTCCTGTTTCCTTGTCTACCCATATCTCTGTAGTGTTGACCATTCCACTTTTGTAAATGCTTATAAATCTTTCTTCTTTAGACATATTAATTCTCCTTTTAAAAACGGGCAAGATGATTCAATCCAACTTGCCCAATAATTAATTATTTTCTAAAATATTCTATTCCTGCTTTTATTATATCTTGAAATTCAGTTTTTGGAATATTTATTAATGTTCCATCTTTTATTCTTTCAAAATTAGTCATTTTGCCAAGTATTCTACCCTTCGGATCCATTAGACCTTCTATTGAATAATCTGCTCCTAAAGTATCTTTATTATATACTGATACTATTTGTTCATTATTGCTAAGTTCTCTATATAAATCCTTCGGTAAAATCAATTGACCATAGTAAGTGGATATAGGTGCTAAATATTCTTTTTCTAACTCCACATATTTTAACCAAGGAGAGTTATTTGTTTTAAAAATAGTTTCTACTATTTTTGAGGAATATCTACCTGATGAGTTCTTGGCAAACACTGGAAGTTCTTCATGGAATTTTATATAAGTTCCAAAAGGAATAAGGCCAGTTCTTACTAATCCTTGGAACCCGTCTCCTATTCCAAGTATTAATCCGTCTCTATTGTCTATAAGATCTAGTATTGCTTTTTTAATCTTGTCTTGTCTAAGAACATTTGCTAAATATTTTCCGGCTCCTTCTGGTTCATCACCATAAGTCATACCACTTGGGAAAATTATTATATTAGATTTTTCAATTTCTTCTGCTAATTTTTCGATAGACTCTTCTAGTTGATTAATAGTCTCATTTTTAAAGACAAATTTAGTTACTATAGCTTGGTTTTCTAAAAGCACTTCTTCTACATCATATTCTCCTGTAGTACCAGGAAAAATTGGTATAAGCACTTTAACATCTTCTTGTCTTTCTTCCCTAGTAAGATTTCTAGGCTTTAATTCTTTATTACGACCAATTTCTTCATTTGATTCTATTTCTTGGGGATAGATTTCAATTAAGGAATTTTCGTAAGTTTCCTTAAATCTTTCTACATCGATTTTTTCTCCGTTAAATACTAAAGAATCTCCTCCTGTAAGACCTATAGGTTCTATAAAGTCCTTTGAATTCTCATATTCAACGATAAAGCTTCCCACTAAGTTATCAAAAGGCTGTTCAAAGTTGATTACAAATCCAATTTCATTCCCCAAGGACATTTCCATTAAATTGTGCAATAGTCCCTTATAATTAATTGCATATGCAGATTTAATATTTCCACTTTTAATTTCTTTATAAAGATTCTCTACATTAAACATAAATTCTTCGTGATTCAATGTATAATCTTCAAGTCTGTTTGTTTTAATTATTCCTAGTTTTAACTTTCCTTTTAATTCAGGTGAGATAATATTTTTAGCATCTTCTGAAACCACTGCAAAGGAAATCAATGTTGGAGGTACATCTAAATCCTGGAAGGTTCCACTCATAGAGTCTTTTCCACCTATAGGAGGAGTTTTAAATTCCCTAGTAGCATAAAATGCTCCCAATAGGGATTTAAGAGGTTTAGCCCATTTTATTTCATCAGTACCCATTGATTCGAAAAATTCTTGGAATGATAATCTAGCTTTGAATGGATTTCCACCTGTAGCAGCAATTTTGGCAAGTGATTCTACCACTGCGTAATATCCTCCTAGAAATTGATTTTCGCTGGATAGTACTGGGTCATAACCATAGGACATTATACTAGCAGTTTTACTGTTTCCATCCAGAGATGGTATAATTGCTGCCATAGCTTGTATTGGAGTAATTTGGTTTATTCCTCCTAATGGAGCGAGAATAGTTCCCCTTCCTATTGTAGAATCAAATTTTCCAATTAAATCTTTTTTAGAAACATAATTAAGGTCACTTAGATTTTCATATAAAGTTCCTAGCTCTTTTCCTTTTTCTTCGAAATAATAAAATGGCTTATCTTTTTCTATTACTATTTTTTGAAATCTATCTGCTCCTGAAGCGTCTAGAAAAGTTCTATCCAATTCACAAACTACCTGGTCTCTGTAATACATTACCATTTTGTTTTTATCTGTAACAACTGCAACTTCCGTTGTTTCAATTCCTTCGTCTTCAGATAATTCTATAAATTTATTCTTATTTTCAGCATCAATAACTACTGCCATTCGTTCTTGGGATTCAGAAATAGCAATTTCCTTTGGAGTAAGGCCAGGATATTTTAATGGGACTCTGTCAAGATAAATATCTAAGGAATCTGCTAGTTCTCCAATAGCAACCGAAACTCCACCTGCTCCAAAGTCGTTACTCTTCTTTATAAGTTTTGTTGCTTCTGGATTTCTAAAGAGTCTCATTATATTTCTCTCTAAAGGAGGGTTTCCCCTTTGAACTTCTGTGGAAGCTTCTTCAATTACGTCCGCAGTTTGCTGTGAAGATGAACCTGTCGCCGCTCCCACTCCATCACGCCCAGTTTTTGCACCTAATAAAAGGATAATATCTCCTGGTTCAGAATTTTCTCTTAAGACATTTTCTTTTTTTTGAGCTCCTACTAAGGCTCCTAATTCCATTCTCTTTGCGACAAAACCTTCGTGATAAATTTCATCTGCAAATCCAGCAGCTAATCCTATTTCATTTCCATAGGAACTATAACCCTCAGATGCATCAATTGCAATCTTTCTTTGGGGAAGTTTTCCTTTTAAAGTGTCTTTATAAGGAATTGTCGGATCTCCTGCTCCTGTTATTCTCATAGCTTGATATACATGGGCTCTTCCACTTAGAGGATCTCTAATACCTCCTCCAATGCAAGTATGAGCACCACCGTAAGGCTCAATTTCTGTAGGATGATTATGTGTTTCATTTTTAAACATTAGAAGATAATCTTCTTCTCTAATCTCTTTTGTAATTCTATCTTCTACTTTTACTTTAATTTCTATCGAGCAGGCATTTACTTCATCTGTGTCTTCTTGATTATCTAAATCTCCTGTGAATTTCAAATATCTTGCTACAATAGTTCCTAAATCCATAAGTGATATAGGCTTTGTACGATTTAAATCTTGTCGCATTTTAATATAGTTATTAAATTCGTCATGTATCCTCTTATCTAAAAGAGTTTCATTATCTTTAAATTCCACATCTAATATAGTGTTAAAAGTAGTATGTCTACAATGATCTGACCAATAGGTATCTAAAATATAAAGCTCTGTTTCATTAATGTCTCGTCCAATTTCTTTATAATGGTCTTGAACAAATTTTAAATCCTCTAAGGACATTGCAAGACCATGCTCTAATAAGAATTTATTTAAACCTACCTCGTCTAATTTAGTAAATCCATAATACACATCATTAATATGATAATTTTCATTATCTGTATTTAAAGTAGAAGGAACTCCAAGGAGTTTTCCTTTTCTCTGGTTTGTTTTATTAATAATGTATTCTTCTAATTTCTCTTTCTGGCTATAATCTAATTCTTCTGAAAAAGCATAAACTTTTGAAGTTCTTACTCTTATGTCATTAGATTTACTCAATAGCTCTAAATTCTTTATGGTTGCGTATTCACTTTGATCGAATTGTCCTGGTTGAAATTCCACTACTAATGGATTTTTAAGTTCTTTTTCCAACTTAAAAGCATCTTCAGCTGCATAACATTTTTCAATATGAGCATCAGCGAGAAGTTCATTCACAACAGTCTCTTTCAAATCTCCATTAAGTCCCTCTATATCATAGCGACTAAACATTCTAATATCCCCTGGATCGAATTCTAGATCCGTTATAATTGATTCTCTCATGGAAATGTAGTCGTAAAATATATTTTCATTTTTTTCTACATAATATCTATTTACTGATGGTCCAATATCTTTTCGATAAAATTTATCTTCAAATTCAATAATATCTGCTGTTTTATAAACTTTTTCGATAGCTTTTTCAAAGTCATCTTCAATCGCAACTATAGATAATACTCTACCACCATTAGTGATGATTTTTCCTTCTTCGACTTTAGTACCTGCGTGATAAATTATCACATCTTCAACTTTATCTAAGCCTTTTATTTCATATCCCTTTTTATATTCTTCTGGATAACCTCCAGACGCCAATACTAACGTCACAACTTTTTTATCATTTTCGTCAATTACTGCAGAAGCTAGATCTCCTCTATTTGTCTTTAACATAATATCAAGTAAATCGCTATCAATTCGATTTAATATTGATTGGGTTTCCGGATCTCCAAAACGCGTGTTAAATTCTAAAACCTTTATTCCATTATCTCCAATCATAAGTCCAATAAAGATAATTCCACGAAAATCTAGGTTATCCTCTTGAATTCCTTTTAAGAATGGATTCAAAATGCTCTCTTCGATTTCTTCTAAATAATTCTCTGCTTCTAGGTTTGGACTGAAGGTTCCCATTCCTCCAGTATTAGCTCCCCTTTCTCCTTCAAAAATTCTTTTATGGTCCTTTGATGTAGGTAGCATTTTTATTGTTTTATTGTCAACAAAAGCAATAAGACTCATTTCATAACCTTCTAAAAATTCTTCTATTATTACTTTCTTTTCTCCGTAATTACCTTTTACTAATATTTGTTCAAGATAATCATTGGCTTCTTTTTCATTAGATACAATAAATACACCTTTGCCTGCACATAATCCATCAGCTTTTATTACTGCTTTACCATTAGTTTCAAGGAGAAGTTTTGCAAATTTTATAGCATTGTCATGATCTTCTGTTTTTATGTATTTACCAGTAGGAATTCCATGCTTTATCATAAAATCTTTTGCAAAGGCTTTACTGCCCTCTAATTTAGCTGCAGCTTTTGTAGGACCGAAAATTTTCAGTCCTTCGTTCTCAAATTCGTCCACAATTCCTAAGTTGAGAGGATCTTCTGGCCCAACTATAGTGAAATCAATACCTTCGGATTTAGCAAAATTTACTAGTCCTTCTATATCATTTCCTTGAATATTTACATTTTCACCAATGGATACAGTCCCTCCATTACCTGGTGCAAAGTATATTTTTTCAGCCATCTTGCTTTTGCTTACTTTTTCACCAATGGTGTGTTCTCTTGCTCCACTTCCTACTATCAGTATTTTCATAATGCCTCCAAATTTAATTGCAATTTATAAAAGAATTAACGTAATTATAAAATCTAGTATTTATTATATCAAATAGAAGTAACTCACTCAAATAATTATAAAAAAAAAGACAGCATAAAACTGTCTTAATAAAATCATTATCTGATACCATTAACTATTAAAAATTTTCAATAAAATAAATTGGTTCTTGAAATATATCAATATTTAGGTCATTAAAACTTTTATTTAGGTATTCTTTTAACATAAATAAAACCGGAAGTTCAGAATAAAAATGTCCAATGTCAATTAGAACAATATTATTTTCATAAGCCAACTGACCATCATGATGTTTCGTATCTCCAGTAATAAGTACATCAGCACCAATAGATTTAGCAAAACTTATTCCAAAGTTTCCGCTTCCTCCGATGATAGCAACTTTTTCAATTCTTTCTTTAGATCTTCCATAAACTTTAACAAAATTCTCTGGTGATATTTCCTCAGTCAGTTTTTTTACTAATTTTTCTAAGCTCTTGCCATTGAATTTCCCAACTACACCTATATCTTCACCTTCTACATATTCTGAAAATTTCTTTACATCTTCCAATTCAAGGCGTCTGGCTAGTTCAGAATTAACTCCAATTTCTGATGCATCTAAATTAGTATGAGCTGAATAAATAAACAAATTTTTTTCTATAATATTTTTTACTAATTTACCTTTGTATGTTGAAAAGTCTATGGATTTTATATCTGAAAAGAAAAAAGGGTGATGAGAAAGTATAAAGTTCAAATTATTTTTTATAGCAAAGTCTACTGCTTTATCGGTTATATCCATGCATAAAAGAATGCCCTGAACATTACTTTCAGTATCACCAACTTGTAGTCCGGAATTATCCCATTCTGCTTGAATATTTTCTGGAGCGATTATTTCTATCAAGTCTATTATTTCTTTAGCTTTTACATCCATTTAATACCTCATTAAATATTTCTATCTCTTTTTCTAATTTCTTCCTTTGTAAAATCGATTTTTCTGTATTAGATTTTTTTGATTGCTCCAAGTACATTTTATTTTTTTCTAAAAGATGTTTTACATATTCTATCAATACTTCATTACATTCTTCAACTAAATTATTTCCAAAATAGTAAAATGAGGTAGATTGAATTTCCTCTCCAGGAACTGCTTTAATGATTTCATAAAATTTATTTCCATCTTTTACTATACTTTCTTTTTTTATCTGAAACCCTTTTTTACCTAAATATTTTCTCAATTCTACTCGAGCAGTCATGGGCTGTAAAACTAAAGTCTTATCTTGTATAAAATCTAATGAATCGTCGATAATTTTCATTATCAATTCTCCACCCATCCCCGCCATAATTACAGCATTAAAATCTTTGTTTTTAACAGGAAATAAGCCATTTCCTAATAAAGAAATGACTTTATATTCGTTGCCTCTATATTTTGAAAACTCTATATTTTTTTCTAAAGAGGGTTTTGAAATATCCGTAGCATATACCAGCTTCGCAAAATTCTCTTCGATAAGATAATTTGCAACATAACCGTGGTCACAACCAACATCCACCACTATTTCATTTTCGCCTAAAATTTTTACGATTTCGTTAAGCCTATCGTCTAACTTAATACTTTTTTTCATCACTCAAGAAAATCCTTTAACTTTTTACTTCTACTAGGATGTCTAAGTTTTCTAAGAGCTTTTGCTTCTATCTGTCGAATTCTCTCCCGAGTTACATCAAATTCTTTTCCTACTTCTTCTAAAGTTCTGGATCTTCCATCTTCCAATCCAAATCTTAGAATCAGCACCTTTTTTTCTCTTTCATTTAAAGTGTCTAACACTTCAGAAAGTTGTTCTTTTAATAAAGTAAATGCAGCAGCATCCGATGGAGATACTATTTCTTCATCAGGTATAAAGTCACCTAAATGACTATCTTCTTCTTCTCCTATTGGAGTTTCCAATGAAACTGGTTCTTGTGCTATTTTTAATATCTCATGAACTTTTGAAACCTCTATGCCCATCTCCTTAGCTATTTCTTCAGGAGCAGGATCTCTACCCAATTTGACTATCAGTTTTCTTTGAGTTCTGACTAGTTTATTAATAGTTTCCACCATATGAACGGGTATTCTAATGGTTCTAGCTTGGTCTGCAATAGCCCTTGTTATTGCTTGTCTAATCCACCATGTAGCGTATGTGGAAAATTTAAATCCTTTCCTATAATCAAATTTTTCCACAGCTTTCATTAAGCCAAGATTTCCTTCTTGGATTAGATCTAAAAACATCATACCTCTTCCTACATATCTTTTAGCAATACTCACCACAAGACGAAGATTTGCTTCTGCTAATCGTTTTTTAGCTAGTAAATCTCCTGCTTCCATGCCTTTTGCAAGTATAACTTCTTCTTCTGCTGTAAGGAGGTTAACTTTCCCTATTTCTTTCAAATACATTCTAACTGGATCATCAACAGCAATACCTTCAGGTACAGAAAGATCTTCTTCTTCGATATTTAAATCATCTAAATCATCATCGTCATCATCTATATGATCGTCCGCTTCTTTTTCAGACATTATCTGAATTTGTGCTTTTTCAAGCCTTTCATATACTTGGTCGATATCATCACTGTCAATATCTTCTTGCTCTTCATAAGCTTCAGCAACATCCTCATAGGTAATAAAACCTTTATTTTTACCAGCTTTAATTAGAGTCTCTAATATCTTTGACAATCCATCGGTATTTTCAATTAATTCTTCTTTAGTCTTAGCCATATGCATCCCTCTTGTCATTCTAGAGTTTATTTAGCCTTTACTTACTTTCATAAGATTTGCTAGTAACTCTTTTAATTCCTCAATTTCTTGGGGAGTTTTATTTTTATTTTCTTCAAGTTCTTGTATTCTTACAATTATTTGATTTCTATTAAGCTTATCATCTGTAAATTCTATTCTACTTATAAGTTCTTCTAAAAGATTTTTAGTATTTATTTTATCAAATTCTTGGGTTTTCTTGTTTAATTCATCATAAATTTCTTGGTCAATGATATAATTATCTTTCAAATATTTTAATAAAGAGTCCTTATTTATTTTATCTTCTTCCATGGAGCTTGCTATGGATAAAAACACTTCTCGTAGCTGCATGCTCTCAATTTCCAAAGGATTTATTCTATTCTCTATAAGTCGGTATATTTCCTTATCATGAAGGACTAATCTAAATATCTCCAAAAAAATTTTATCATTTGTCGTTAGTGGTTTTATTTTTATTCTTGTATTTCTAGTTCTTTGTCTTTCATTAGTATTTTGAATTTTATTTCCATAAATCTCATTTTTTAAGCTTTCTATAGAAATATCAAAATTATTTGATAATTGCTTCAATTGGAGTTCTCTTTGAATAGGACTTTTTATTTTTCTTATTATATTTCCAATATACCTAATTAAATTTGCTTGGTCATCTATTCTTGTTAAATCCAGTGTTTTTTGATAGTCTTTAATCAAATAATTATAACCACTAATAGAATTCTTTATTTCTACTTCATATTTCAATTTTCCTTCTTCTTGTAAAAAAGTATCTGGATCCATTCCGCCCCTGAGTTCTATTATATTTGCATCCCAGTCAATAGAATGAACAATTTCTAAGGCTCTTTTAGTAGCAGCAATTCCAGCTTCATCGCCATCATAAGAAATATATAAATCGTCTGTATATTTTCGCAATATATTTGCTTGGTCAATTGTAAAGGCCGTACCAAGTGAAGCTACTCCACCTTTAATTCCAAAAGATTCCAAAGCTATAACATCCATATACCCTTCGACCAGAATTATCCTCTTTATTTTTTCATTTCGTTTTAATAAATTCAAACCATATAGATTTTTTCCTTTAAAAAAAATTGGAGAGTCAGATGTATTCAGGTATTTTGGCATTTCATCACCTAAAGCTCTGGCACCAAAACCTAGGATTCTAGAACGTGCATCAATTATAGGAAAAATAATTCTATCTCTATAATAATCATAATAATTTCCACTTTGATTTTTACCTATAGCGCCACATTGGAAGGCTAAATCCAAATCATAATTTAGTTTTTTTAAATAATTGACAGCATCGTCCCAAGAGTTTTTTCCATATCCTATTCCAAATTTCTTAGCGATTTTTGAATTTATATTTCTTTTTATCAAATAAGACATTGCATTTTTGGAGTCGGATAGATTTTTCATATAGAATAAAGCTAATTCTCTATTTATCTGATACATCATGTCCAGTTTTTCTACTCTAGCATCATCTAATCTACCCTTGTTTTCAATTACTACCCCATAGGAATCTCCAAGCTTTTTACAAGCTTCAGGAAAACTCAATCCTTCAATTTTCATGATAAAATTTATTACATTCCCACCTTCTCCACATCCAAAACATTTGTAAATTTGCTTTTGAGGAGAAACTGTAAATGAAGGCGTCTTTTCTGAATGAAATGGACAGAGACCCTTGTAATTTGCTCCAATTTTTTTAATATCGACATAATTAGAAATTTCAGTTACTATATCTGCTCTATTTTTTATCTCTTCAATTGTATTCTCGTCGATAAAATATGCCATATATCATCCTAGTCCTATAATTTCAGTAACTACAAAAATCTCATTCCAAACATCTTCGATGTAGGTGTCAGTCATTCCAGCTATATAATCACAGACTATATCTGCATCTGTAGCATCTATTCTTTCGTAAATACTTAAATGATGTGAAGGAAGTCTTTGTATATCTTCAATATAATATTCATACAAATCAGTAATTATTCTTTCAATTTTCTTGCTTTCTTTTTTTACTTCTGGATTATAATATACCTTCTCAAACATAAATTCTCTAAGACTCATCATAGCATCTTCAACTTGTTGGCTCATTTGCAATTTCTCAGTGTCAATTGAAGTGTATACTAAATCTTTGATCATAGTATCAATTCTTCTAGAATGAGAAAATCCGAGAGTTTGCAGTATCTCTCTAGGTATATCACTTAATTCAATAACCCCTGCTCTTATGGCATCATCAATATCGTGATTAATATATGCTATTCTGTCGGCGTATTTAATTAGCTTTCCTTCTTCAGTTGAAGCCACATTATTTCCACTATGATTTCTTATGCCATCTAAAACTTCCCAAGTTAAATTTAAACCTAATCCACTATTTCTCTGTTCAATAAATTGCACTACTCTAACGCTTTGTTCATAGTGCTTAAATCCATTGGGATGAAGTTTATCTAATACTTCTTCACCTGAATGGCCAAATGGAGTATGTCCTAAGTCATGACCAAGTGAAATTGCTTCTACTAGGTCTTCATTTAATCTCAAAGCCCTAGCTATAGTCCTAGCTATTTGAGACACCTCTAATGTGTGAGTTAATCTTGTCCGATAGTGATCTTGTTCTGGAGCAATAAATACTTGAGTTTTGTGTTTAAGTCTTCTAAAGGCTTTTGAATGAATAATTCGGTCTCTATCTCTTTGAAATTCAGTTCTTATTTCCGATTCAATTTCTGGAATTTCTCTACCCAATGTATTTTTAGCTAAACTTGCACTCCCACAAAGTAGTAATTCTTCATCTTTTTCTATTCGCTCTCTAATAGTTATGACAACCACCACCTATTACTTAATATTTTATACCCTAATGGAGCATTTTATAACAAATTACAATACAGTAAGCCACAGGTATTCCTGTGGCATATTAAAGCTTTAATAATCCTCAAATGTGGTTTTCATATGGTCAATAATAATTCCAGCTGTCTCTTCAATGGCTTTATTTGTAACATCAACTACAATACAATCTAATTCTTTCATTATTCTTTTTGAATAATCTAATTCTTCTTGTATCCTATCTAATTGAGAGTAACTAGCTGTATTATTTAAACCAAGAGTCTGGAGTCTTTCTTCTCTGATTGCATTAATTTTATAAGGATTTGCAATTAAGCCAATTACTCTTCTCTTGTCTTTTTTATATACTTCTGAAGGAACTGGAACTTCTGGTACTAAAGGTATATTAGCCACTTTATAAAGCTTATGTGCTAAATAAATACTTAATGGTGTCTTTGAGGTTCTAGAAATACCAACTAGACATATATCTGCGTTTTTTGCACCTCTAGGATCTTTACCGTCATCATAGTTTACCGCAAACTCTATACATTCAACTTTTTTAAAGTAGTTTTCATCAAGTCTTCTAATGAGTCCTGGTTCACGTAGAGGTTCTTTACCGAGAATTTCTTGCATAGTATCCATTGGTGGGCCCATTACGTCCACAAGGGGAATGTTTAACTCCCTAGCCCTAGTCTGAATGTAATCTCTGGTTTCCTTTTCTACAGTCGTGTAAAAAATCATACTATTAGGATCTCTAGCCGCATCATCTAAAACAGGTTCTATCATCCCAATATTATTGTGATATGGATATCTTTTTATTTCAAAATTATCCAATTCAAACTGCCTTAGTGAAGCTTTTGCTATCTGTTCTCCCGTCTCACCAATGGAGTCGGATAATACGTAAATTTTTAAATATTTCATATCATTCCCTCTATAAAGTAATCATTCCCCATCCTAACAAACAAATTCGTAATATTTGTTTTAGTAACTCTTCCCACTACTCTTATAATTTCTGGATCATTTATATCTCGTTCAATCACAGGAACTCCGTCAATTTGTGATTCAACAATTATTTTTGCACATTCGAATACAGATGTCTCCGGACTAACTGTTTTAATATTTGGCATTCTAGTCATAACAACGTTTACAGGAGTATGATTCAAATCCTGGGTGCCAATTGCTGCCCTAAGTAAATCTTTTCTAGAAATTACGCCAACTAAAGAACCTAGTTTCGTAATATAAATACTTCCTACATTTTCTAAAAACAAAGTAACAATAGCATCGTATACAGAAGTTCTTTCTTCTATTATTACTGGCATGCTCATAATATTTTCTATTGGAAAAGACTTTAAAAGTTCAGCAAATAATATGTAATTCTTTTTTCCTTGATGATAATAGCCATATTCTTGTCTTGCACCTAATATTTCTAAGGTCGTTAGAAGTGCTAAATCTCCTTGTATTTCTGATTTAGCAACTCCTAACATTTCAGCAATTTCAGAGTGGCTCTTGTGACCTTCGCCTTTTACAAATTCTACGATAGCCCTTTGAGTATCTGTAAGTTTCACTTTTCACCTCTTAAACAATTATCTTTGAGAAATCAATAATCTTTAACAAAAATTCATTAACCGTCTTTAAAAGTGCAAGCCTACTATTTTTAATTTCTTCGTTCTCATCAAATACCAAGACATGATCCAAAAACTCATTTATCGGCTCAACAAGCTTAGTAGTTGCTTCTAAAGATTCTAAATAATTCTTTTCTAATCCAATTTCCTCTATTTCTGATTTAACTGAGACAAATTTATCGTGTAAATTTTCTTCATATTCATTAAATAATTCCACATTATAATCTGTGTTTTGTCCTTTTACTGCTATATTATTTAGTCTAGTAAAAGTCTCTACAGTCTTTTCTATATCTTCATTTTCAAACCATTTTTTTAATTCAAATGATTTTTTAAAAATATTAAATATATCTTCATCTTCTGTTTCCAATATAGCATCTACTAAGTCATATCTTACACCTTCTTCGAGAAGGATTACTCTTATTCTAGATAAGATAAAATTATAAATACTATCGCTTACTTCTTGGTAATCAAAGACTAAGTTATTTTTTTCGACATAAATAAACAACGAATCCTTTATGGCTTCTTTAATTGAAATTTTCCAATTATTGTTTCTTATTATATTTATTATACCCAAAGCTGCCCTTCTTAGACCAAAAGGATCTTGGGAACCCGTAGGAATAGTGCCTATTGCAAACATTCCTGAAATAGCATCAAGTTTATCACCAATTGATAAGATTGATCCAATAGTTGTTTCAGGTAACTCTGCTCCTGCATATCTAGGCATATATTGTTCTCTAATAGCAGTGGAAACTAATGCACATTCACCGTCATTTTTTGCATATATCTCTCCCATAATTCCTTGAAGTTCAGTAAATTCACTTACCATCTTTGTAAGCAAATCTCCTTTTGAAATAACAGCTGCTCTTAAGAGTTGTTCTTTGGATTCTTTTGCAATATCTAATTGAACTCCAATTTTTTCTACTAATTGAGTAATTCTTTCAACTCTTAGTTTCATAGAACCCAATTTTTCATGGTAGGTTATTCCATCTAAATTATCTGATAAATCTGTTAGATTTTGTTCTAAATCATCATTGTAAAAAAACCTTGCATCTTCTAATCTTGCTCCAAGTACCTTTTCATTCCCCTTTATTACAACGTCTTCGTATTTGTCAGTGCCATTTACTATCGAAACAAAATATGGTAACAAAGTGTCTTCATCTTTATAAATAGGAACAAATCTCAAATGCTCTTTCATAGAAGTTGTAATTACAATTCTAGGAAGCTCTAGATGTTCTTCTTTTATTCTTCCAAGTATAGCTGTAGGATATTCCACTATATTTACTAATTCGTCTAATAATCTATTATCTTCAATAATTTCTCCAGACATTTCTCTAGCCAGACGTTCTGTTCCTCTTTTTATAATTTTTCGTCTTTCTTCTGGATCAGGAATTACATAATTTTCTTCTAATAGTTTTTTATATTCACTTGGTTTTGTTATCTCAATCTCACTAGAGCCTAAAAATCTATGTCCTCTAGTGATATTTGTAGATGTAATACCTTCCAAAGATATTTCTAATGGATTTTCTCCATAAATAGAAACTAGCCATCTTATCGGTCTTGCAAAACGAATATCCTTGCCGCCCCATTTCATATTTTTAGGAAAATTCATTCCCTTTATTAAATTAGGTATGGATTCTTGAAAAATTTCTTCTAAGGACCTTGCTTTTATGGTCTTTTCTCCATATACATAATCGTCTTTTATCTCTATATCAGACTCTTGTAATCCTTGGGATTTCATAAATCCTTGAAGAGCTTTTGTGGCATTTCCTGATTCATCATATGCAATCTTTGCACTTGGGCCTTTAACTAATTCAGTAGAATCCTCTTGTGAATCCACCAAATTTTTTACAATTATAGTTAGTCTTCTAGGCGTACTGTAAGTTACTAAACTTTCAAATTCTAGTCCATTTTCTTTTAGCAATTTTTCAAAGTCGTTCTTAAGTTGTTTTATTGCGTTTTTTATATAAGTAGATGGGAGTTCTTCAACTCCAATTTCTAATAGATAATCTTGCACTTATTTATACCTCCTCTTTTATTAAAGGATAGTTCATAGCTTCTCTTTGGGCTACATATGCACTAGCCACTTTTCGAGCCAAGTTTCTCACTCTTTGGATATATCCTGTTCTTTCAGATACAGATATAGCTCCCCTTGCATCAAGTAAATTAAAAGTATGAGAACATTTTAATACATAATCGTATGCTGGGAGTACTAATTCTGTTTCTTCAAGTATTCTATTGGCTTCAGTCTCGTACTGGGTAAATAAAGTTTTTAATAAATCAATATCTGACGTTTCAAAACTGTAAGTAGAATGTTCGAATTCAGCTTTTTTAAATATATCACCATATTTTATATCCTTGTTCCACATAATATCATATACATTATCTACTTCTTGGAGATACAAAGCAATTCTTTCTAAACCATATGTCAACTCTCCAGATTCTAATTCACAGTTGATTCCTCCAACTTGTTGAAAATAAGTATACTGGGTTATTTCCATAGCATCAATCCAAACTTCCCAACCCAATCCCCACGCACCTAGTGTAGGCGATTCCCAATTATCTTCAATAAATCTAATGTCATGAACTTGAGGATCTATTCCAATTGCTTTCAAACTATTTAAATATAATTCTTGAATATTATCAGGTGTAGGTTTTAGTATGACTTGTAGTTGATGATGTTGGTATAATCTATTGGGATTATCGCCGTATCTTCCATCATCAGGTCTTCTAGAAGGCTCTACATAAACAGTTCTCCAAGGTTCTGGTCCTAAAGCTTTTAAAAAAGTATGTGGACTCATAGTTCCTGCTCCCACTTCTACATCATATGGTTCTAAGATAACGCAACCTTGATCCCCCCAATATTTCATTAATTTTAACATTAAATCTTGAAAATACATATTTTCCTCCTCTAAATTTCCATCAGTTTTTTATACTTATTTTGAGAAACTAATTCTGTTATATCTGTACAGTATAGTATGTAATCGTAAACTAAATTATCAACTCTTCCAATAATATTTTCTGGAATATCCATTTGTTCATAGTCAGAAAATTTACTATACAACATTTTTAAAATAATCTCGATTTCCACTTTACTGAGTTTAACATATTCACCATCAATATCCAAACAATTTCCACAAATTATCCCACCATCTCTGTGAGAAAAATACATATTCGAATAGTCTTTGCTTGAGCATTCTACGCATTGTTGTAATTGGGGTCTAAATCCTAAAAAAGAAATAAGTTTAAGAAGATATCCCATTTTCAAAATTTGTGGATTTACCATATCATCTTTTAAATAACTAAACACTTGAGATGTGAGATTGTATATCTTTTCTTCCACTAAGTTTTCTGGCATAGTTTTTATAAGCAATTCGCATATCATATCTGCAATAAAATACTTATGTAAATTATTTGCTAATTCAATATTCGAATTAATCACTTCTCCAGACTTGATATAGAAATTATTCTTACTTCTAGTTAGTAAAAAGTCGCTTTCTACAAATTTTTCTGACACCATCATTAAACCACTTTTAGGTCTTAATACTCCACTAGCAAATATATTAATTCTACCATTTTTTTCTGTAAAAAGATTTATTATTTTACTTGACTCTTTATACTTTTCTTCAGATAAAACTATTCCCCTCGTTCTTATATATTCATTGGTATCCAAAATATTTTACTTTTGATTCCCTTTCTCTCCAATTTTTCTCAATTTTAACCCAAAGCTCTAAAGTTATTTTAGAATCTAAAAATCGTTCTATATCTCTAGTAGCTTCTTGGCGGATTTTTTTTATCATTGTCCCTTGTTTTCCTATTATTATCCCTTTATGGGAATCTTTCTCAGAATAAATTGTAGCAGTGATATCAAAAGTTCCATCTTCTTTTTCTTTCATACTATCTACTAAAACTGATATACCATGGGGAACTTCTTCTTTTAAATTAATCAAAGCTTTTTCTCTTATAATTTCTCCAACTATAAATCTCTCTGATTTATCTGTAATATAATCATCTGGATAGAAAAAAGGTCCCTCAGGAAGATGTTTTTTTATAACTCCAATTAATTCATCTACGCCTTCCCCACCTGTCGCAGATATAGGAACTATCTCGGATATATTTTCTACATCCTTATACATATCCATTAATGCTAAAATTTTCCCTCGTTCAATCGTATCTATTTTATTAATTACTAATATTATGGGCACATCAATTCCTTGAAGAAACTCTATAATATCTTTTTCTCTTGACCCAATAAATTCACTAGTATCTACTAAATATAAAATTACATCTGCTTCCCCAACGGAACCTCTAGAAGTACTCAGCATATGCTCGCCTAATTTATTCCTAGGATTTTGCATACCCGGAGTATCCAAAAATATCATTTGAGTATTTTCATCTGTGTATATTAGCTGAATTTTATCCCTAGTTGTTTGTGGTTTATCCGAAATTATGGAAATCTTTTCTCCTAAAATTCTATTTAATAATGTGGATTTTCCCACATTTGGTCTTCCTATTACTGAAACAAAACCTGATTTTGTCATATGTTTCCCCTTTTTATAAAATTTGAAATATCAAAATACCTATTAAAATTCCTAACACTGATCCTGCCACAACTTCTAAAGTGGAGTGAATTTTCCCCTCTACTCTACTTTCAGCCACTAATAAAGCCATAATAAAAGCCAAAATAGTTATTATAATATTTTCTGACATTGTAGAAATTATGGTAGCTGAGCAAAATGCTAGGGATGAGTGTCCGCTGACAGCCCCACCTTGTAACGGCGTTCCTTTACTAAATTTGTGAAAAAATGCCTTTAACCCTACTGTTAAAACCAAAACTAACAAAATAGCAACCAAAGTTAAATGAGTTGGAGAATTTGTAATCCTAAGGATTACTACTGACCTTACTACATCTAATCGATCAAAAAATAATAGATATCCTACGGCAACTGAGTTTACCGCCGATAGTAAAACTGCACCTGCGGCTATATCTTTTACTACTTTTGCAATTGGGTGGAATTCTTCTGTTATCATGTCGACCGTTTTTTCTATGGCTGTATTAATTAATTCTGTTACAATAACTAGAGTTATCGTAATTATGAGTATCATATACTCCACTCTGCTTAAATCAAAAAATAAAGAGCTAAATAGCACTATAATAGCTGCCCCATAGTGAATCTTCATATTTCTTTCAGTACCAACTGCAGTAATTAATCCATTAATTGCATAATTAAATGAATCTATTAAATTTAATAAGAAATTTTGTTTGTAATCTCTTTTCATCTTGAAATTCCCAATACTTCCATAATTTCCTTTTCTTTATTTCGCATTTCAGTTCTATCTTCTTCTTCTATGTGGTCAAATCCTAATAGATGAAGCATGCTATGAACAGTCATATATGATAATTCTCTTTCTTCAGAATGATTAAATTCTAAAGCTTGAGACTTAATCTTTTCTATGTTAATTACTATATCTCCTAGCATTTTTATAGGTACATCCATATAAAAATCTAGAGGAAATGATAAGACATCCGTTTCCTTATCCACTCCTCTATACTCTTTATTTAATACACGTATTTCTTCCGGACTTACTATAGAAACACTAACTTCCCAATCACCTTCTAGATTCATTATTTCACAAACTCTATTAATAGTGTTGTGAATAGAGGTTTCGTAATCTTGTTTCAATTTTTCTTCAGTTTCATTAGAAAGTATTATTTCTATCATATCGTTTCTATCTCCTCAGATGGGTATTCAATTCTTTCATGATAAATGCTTTTTAGACTTTTAAACATTGCAGCCTTAATTATTTCCACATCTGAAAAGCTCAAATCACATTCTATAAATTGCTTATCCTTTATTTTACCATCTACTACATTATTTATCATCTCTATAATATTTTGTTCAGTCTTATTTTTAATAGAGCGAACTGCAGCTTCGCAAGAATCAGCCATCATAACTATTGCAGTCTCAATAGTTTGAGGTTTTTTCCCTTTATATTTAAAGAAATTTTCATCAATGCTTTCATCCTCTAGTTTAGCTTGGTAATAAAAATAATTTACCATAGTGTCTCCATGGTGTTCTTCTATAAATTTTACAATACCTCTAGGTAATCCATATTTTTTAGCCAATAATTTACCATTTTCTACATGATCTAAAATTATCTTAGCACTTTCTAAAGGAACTAGTTCATTATGAGGATTTTCAATTCCAAATTGGTTTTCTTTAAAATATTCAGGATTAACCAACTTGCCCACGTCATGATATAAAGCGCCAGCTTTAACTAATTGATAATCTGCTCCTATTTCCATAGCAGCACTTTCAGCTAAATTAGAAACCATAAGGGAATGTTGATAGGTCCCCGGTGCTTTCTCGACTAAAAGTTTTAATAATGGTTGATTTGTATCTGATAATTCTTGTAAGCGATTTGGAGTTAGGATTTTAAATGCATTTTCCCAAATAAAGCTCATACCTATTGCAAATATCATATATACTATTCCTGTTCCTGCAGCAAGTAAAATATTAACCCAAAAATCAAAATTTTCCATATGACTTAAATTCAATATATTATATAAAATTGCAGAAACCAAAGTTATCCCCACCGATACTACAAAATTAGTGTATCTACTATTCTTTCTATTAATAAATATTACTACTAATATTCCAATTATATTTAAATACGTCAGTCCTGCTCCATTGATTTTTTCAAAATAAAAAACCAATATACTAAAATAAAGTCCATTTATTAAAACCAAGCTTCTATCTATATAAAAGCTAACTATTAAAGCTATTAAAAGAGATGGAATTAGTACAATATTAATACTACTCAACATGCTACTCATCAAAATTCCTAATAAATTGCTTATCAATATAATATAAAACTTAGAAGAAAGATATACAGATTCTTCTATAGTATATAAATACATAGTATAAATAAATGTCAATGCCAAAATAAAGATATATGGGCCAAATCTGAAAAAAATATTTCTATTTCCATCGGAAATATTATTACCAGATAGTAATAAAAGATTTAGTTTGTCTTCAGTAATAGTTTCACCTTTTAATAAAACAATATCCCCAACTTCAACAATTACTGGTTCCACTTGCTCCACAGCTTGGTTTTTTAGCTGTTCAGTTCTCTCTTCATCAATAATCTCATTAGGTGTCAAAGCATTTCTCAATATATCTTTTATTACATTGTTTGCTTTTTCATTTTTTTCTAAATCATCCACTGAATTAATTAATAATTCTAACTCTGATGACAAATTATTTTCTCTAACGCCTCTATTAAATGTATCTGAAAGTAAATCACTAGAAATAGATACTATATTATTCGTTACTTCCGAATTAGCTGCTATTAAAAAAATAAAGGATTCGTCCTCCAAAATTAGTGGACTATTGGATTTTAAATATCTTAATTTTTCAGCATTGGTCATATCTCTAGTATATCGTAGTTCTCCTATAGATTTACTTAAGTCGAAAATCTTATTTTTGGTTTCAATTGATATATTAGGTATAACTTTATAAACATTTGCTACAGAATTTTTAGCTTGTATTTTTTTTAATTCTGTCGCCTCTTTATTTTCAAATTGTTCTTTAGAGACTATATTTTCTGAAATTACTTCACCCAAAGATATATTTGCTGTATCTTTGTATAAAAAATTGAATATTAATAATAGGGTCAATGAATAAACTAATAGAATAATTACATTTAATTTTTTTCTTCTATTTGTTTTCATTTCATCCCACCTACTTCTTTTCTGCTCTCTCGTATGCTTCAATTATACTTTGTACCACTCTATGTCTAACAATATCAGATTTTTCTAGATAAATAAATTCCACGCCTTTAATATCTTTTAGAATATTTATTACTTCTACTAATCCTGATTTTTGCCCCTTTTTTAAATCTATTTGAGTAATATCACCATTAACTATAGCTTTTGAGCCATGTCCTAGCCTGGTAAGAAACATTTTCATCTGCTCATTAGTTGTATTTTGAGCTTCGTCTAAAATTATATATGCATTATCTAAGGTTCTTCCCCTCATATATGCTAATGGTGCAACTTCAATGATATTTTTTTCTACTAAATCATGAAATGAATCCGCTCCCAACATATCAAATATAGCATCATATAGAGGTCTAAGATA